>DATDPY010000523.1:0-3972 GCA_035292565.1 Cyclobacteriaceae bacterium
CATGAAATCCGCTTACACGAGCATATGATCATCCATGTGATCACATGATTTATCACGGAAAAAATTCTGAAATATATTTTTCAGGCAGATTTTTCACGAATTAAATTATTGTAATTTTCCAATAGAAGATTGATCAGATAGATGTTCATCGCTATGCGAAAAAAATTCCGAAGACAAATCAGAAAAAAAAATCTTACAACTATGATGAAAATTTTTTATCCATGAGTGACGCCGCAAGAGAAAAAAATTTTTCAACTAGATGCGAAAAATGTTGCTTAGCATTTATTTTTTATTAACTTAGATGAATATTTCGTTCATGTTAAGTTCAAAAAACTTAATTTACTAACAAAAACAAAAGCCAATGAAAGCAAAAGCTTCAGCGACGAAGAAGGCAAAGGCAAGAGCCTCTGCCGCGAAATCAACTAAAAAACCCGCTAAGAAGAAAGCAGCGGTTAAGAAGAAGAAAGCAGGGTCTGCTAAAAAGAAATCAGCGAAGAAAAGATAATCCCTAAAGGATTATTTCGAAATTCAAGTTGATTTCGAGAAGTATGAAAGCCCGGATAAAATTTATCCGGGCTTTTTGTTTTTGTGCACTATTCGCCTGAATTGAAATAATCTATCATTCATTTATAGATATATAATGCGCTGAATATCAATTAGTTTAAGGAACTCAATTATCTGTTTAATTTCTTGATAGTGTATTGCAAAATTTTTTTTTGAGAGAATTCATGCCTGTGAATGAGAATATTCTCATTTAGTTGCGGGTAAATATTAAACGAATATTTCAGTTAAGCTTTTGATAATCCATGCATAATATAAAAAGTTCGGTTTACCTATAATTGAATTTTTCCGTTATACGATTTTTTTTACGTATGAGAAATGCACGGGCGATCCTGCTTTGCATCATTTTTTATTCCGCGACTGACAATTTGTCGGTTTATCATTCAACTGAACTAAAAAATAATCAAAGGCACACTTTTGGCTTTCGTGTTGGAATGAACAAACAAGCACATGGAAAAACAAATTAATTTATCAGCCATTCCGAAAAAAATAGGGACGTACGGATCGGGCAGCCACGATGAACAGGAAGAAGCCCTGGATGCATACTCATCAACAGTTATCAGGGTATCCGAGTCGGTTAGTCCTTCGGTTGTGCACATAAAGATCGCTAAACGATCAAAGCAATTAAATCGCCGGGGTCAGCCCGCGGATAAAGAGGAAAATGGATCAGGGTCCGGATTTATCATTTCAACAGACGGTTATATCGTTACCAACTGCCATGTCGTGATTGATGCAGCGAGAATTGACGTGGAGTTACAGGATGGAAGAAGTTATCCCGGTGAAATTACCGGTGTAGATCCTTTTACGGACATTGCCGTATTGAAAATTGATGGCGAAAGCCTTGTGCCGGTTTTGTTCGGAAGCTCGGAACAGCTCAAGGTCGGCCAGCTTGCTGTTGCCATCGGTAATCCATTCGGCTTTCAATATTCCGTTACTGCCGGGGTGATCAGCGCCCTGGGCCGCACATTGAGATCGCTAAACGGCAGGCTTATCGATAATGTAATACAAACGGATGCCGCATTGAACCCTGGCAACTCAGGTGGTCCGCTTGTGAATTCATCCGGCAGGGTAATCGGGATAAACACGGCTATCATTCCTTCTGCACAGGGGATATGTTTTGCGGTTGGCTCAAGTACCGCGGAGTACGTCGTAGGGAAATTAATGCTGAACGGGAAGGTCCGGCGCGCATATCTTGGAATAGCAGGGCAGGTATTCCAATTACCTCTGAGGATAATAAATTATAATAAGCTAAAGGTTAAATCCGGCGTGTTCATCCAAAGCATAGAGAGTAAATCTCCCGGTGCCGCGGCCGGGATGAAGCCCGGAGATATTATCGTTGCATTTGAAGGGAACCCGGTGAACAATATTCATGACCTGCATAAAAACCTGAATGAGGAAAAAATCATGAAGGACTGCCTCGTCGGGTTATTGCGTAAGGGGCTTTACACCGAGGTTCAGGTAACGCCGGAAGAATTGAAATAAAATATTTATACGGAATTATTTCCGTATAAAGGAGCCGATAATCGATGGGAGCGTCTGCGATCGGCCGGAGTTTCGCCTATCCGGCTTTTATATATCCTGTTGAAATTTGAAAGATTATTAAAGCCGCATTCGGCGCATACCTCCGAAATTTTCTTATTCGTAAGCTTTATTAATGCATCTGCTTCAAGAAGGCGGAGTTCATTGATATAGTCTGTAAAACTTTTCCCTGTCCTTTTTTTAAAATAATGGCTGAAGGCTGTATCGTTCAAACCCAGGATGCCTGCAGGCTCGGAGATCTTAATCCTCCGTGTATAATTTTCGAGAAGGTACGTAAATACTTTTTCAAATTTCGATTTGTCCTTGGCATTACCCCGGTAATCGTAGCGGCTTCCCAGGAGTTGGTTAAACTGAACGATGGATCCCAGCCGGTTGAAGATCTCAAGTATTTTAATATAGGTTTTAAAGTCCGATTCCAGCTTCAGGCTGAACAGGTCGTTGATGATGGAGTCGTCCTGAAAATCCGGCATAAGGAGGATGCGCTCAGCAGCCACCAGGAGTTTCCGGATATTCGACATTTCCTTGCGCAACAACAGGCCTTTGGTAAAGAATTCCAGGCTGAATTGAAGGGTAATGTAGCGGTAATTCTCTGCATGATAAAGGTCCGCGCTTTTGAATGTGATCCAGGTGTGAGGTATCCGGGGCGGGATGAGGACAAGCGTTTTCCCGCCGAATTCTAGCATCCTGTCGCCAATGATCAATATTCCAGCCCTCCCGGTGACATAGGATAACTCGTAATGATTGAGGTGGAAATGAAGAGGTATATTCAATTCCTTAAGCTCCCTTACAACGATCCTTATAGATTCATCTGCATAATCATTTTGGGGATTAATGATCATTTCCCAATCGTCTTGCTAATATGTGTAAAAAGTACTCATAATTATACAATAATTATATCCGTATTCCTATATGATAACCGGCGCCGATTAAGCTTTATAGATGCCTTATTTGGCAGAAAAAATGTTAATTTGATATATAATTCGGCGGGAAGTTGGATATCAGAAGGCTAAATATTATTCTTTTCATCATCGCCCTGGCAGGATGTTCCAGCTACCAACAGGAATCTTATAATAACCTGCGCCTTCGAATGGTGAGAGAACAGATTGAAATGCGGGGAATTACCGACAGTCAGACCTTGCTTGCCATGAAAAAGGTACCCCGGCATCTGTTCGTCCCGGAAGAAATGAAGACTTATGCCTATGAAGACAGGCCCTTGCCCATTGGATATAGCCAGACTATTTCTCAGCCTTTCATTGTAGCCTATATGACAGCAAGCCTGATGCCACGGCCCGATTTTAAAGTGCTCGAGATCGGGACCGGTTCCGGTTACCAGGCTGCAGTGATCGCTGAAATAGTCGATTCGGTCTTTACTATCGAAATCGTTCCGGAACTGGCTGAACAGGCTAAATCAACTTTCCGGGGATTAAATTATAATAACGTCATCTGCAGGAAGGGTGATGGATTTCACGGATGGCCTGAACATTCACCGTTCGACGCCATCCTGGTTACAGCGGCGATTGACGAAATACCTGTGCCGCTGATTGAACAGTTAAAAGAGGGCGGAAAAATGATCATTCCTGTCGGTGCGGAAAATTCGCCACAAAACCTTGTGCTGATCACGAAGAAACGTTCGGGTACCACCAGGGAGACTTTAATCCCCGTGAGATTCGTTCCATTTATAAGGGAATAACGATTGACTGCTAAAAATTATCATAGAAAATATCATGCGACAGTGCCAATGACCCTTTGGCTTGCCGCCTCATTATGCCTGATTTCCTGCAAACAGGCATTCAAAGTCCAATCCGAGTCAATTTCCAGGATCAGCAAAGACCAGTATAAAAGCTACAAGTTTTTCAATCCAAAAAACATGCC
>DATDPY010000524.1:0-3392 GCA_035292565.1 Cyclobacteriaceae bacterium
AAGGGTTCCCGTTTAGCCGGCATCTAGCCACAGTCGTTCTTCTTTCTGACCATACCTGGGATGTGAGAGAGAATAAATTTGATAACTAGCTCAACCACTTTTGGGGTTTACCAGGCATACGTAAATTAAAACGTTAAATAATCTCCGATTAATATCTGATTATTAAGTATTTATAAAACATAATTGAAGTATTATTAGAATATTTTGCTTTAAGCGGATTTGAAAAAATTTATGTAACCCCTCCCACGAATTGCCCGGGCGCGTAAATCGGTCTTTTATGCCCAAATGACCGGCAAACAGCCGAAGAAAGCAGAAGATAGGGGAGGAGTTGACTAATAACCGCCCTTGAAACTATTGAAAAACCTGTTGATCAGCGCCTCCAGGTGAAATGCATACTCATCCTCAGGAACATACGACATCTGGTACTTCATGGAAAGGGATGAAATTCCATGGAGAAATGACCAGACCAGTGAAACTGCCTCGTTGAGCGGCATCCTGGAAAATTGATTCCTGGCAATGGTCGATTCGATATGCTCCCGAAGCAGGGACAATACCTTTTCCCGGGGCGGTGTCACCTCTGACAATGTCTTCTCATAAGGGTTATTATAAAAAAGGAGTTCATACTGCGACGGATTGCTTGCGGCAAATTCAACGTAAGAGTGGGCCAGTTTTTTCAGCTTGCTGAAGCTGTCTTTCATGAATGAATATTCATTGATCTTTTCATTAAAGTTTTCGAATACTTTTTCCTGGAGATGGAAGAGGATCTCATTTTTATCATGAAAGTATAAATAGATCATGGCGGGGCTGTATTCGATCCTCCCGGCAATATTCCTGATCGAAGTTTCCTCATATCCTTTTTCCATGAAGATTTTATAGGCCGTGTTGAGAATGAGCTTTTTCAAGGCCTGTTTTTCACGCTCTTTCCTGTCCCGGGTCCCCATATTACGTTGATTATTATTTAAACAGTGTTTATAAAAATAGTATAAAAAATTTGATAATCAATATTCATTCATCAGTGGGTGAAGAATTTCAGGAGGAAGTGTTGCCGGTCGGTCTTCGACTGGACGGGCTGGATGGCAAGGATCCGGGAATGATTATAAGCTTTGGAAAATTCGGTCTTGGTAATTCTCTTTCTCTTTTCATCGAGCGCCTGCCTGTAGTATTGGAGCCTACCGGAGAGATTCATCTCGATGCTATACAGTATTTTATAGGATATAACGGCAGGGGAGGGGATGTAGAGCATCCTGCTTTGAAACCCTTCGTCAAAATTGAAGCTCAGCATAATTTTGTGAGATAATCCTTTCTGAAGTTTTCAAATAACATACGGTCCTGGATAAGCTGGTATTCATTGAAAAGCAGGCGGGCATCGTCGGGAACATAATTGAACCTTGAATCCAGCTCATTTATTTTCTTATGCAGGATATAAATATTGTGCCTGGTTTGATCAAGCTTCTTGCATTTCCCGGGGCTGATGAGCGCTGACTTGGCGAATCTTCTGAATTCCTTTTCGATTATTTTCTCAATCATTGTTTCAAAATATTTGTGTAATAATGCACGAATATATTTTCAAAAATACTTAATTATTAATATAAAACAAGTAATTATATAATAATTAGTGCATTATTGCACATTTTTATGAAAAATACCTTCCCCTGGCCTTGAAATGGCTGTTTTTTGTTAAGTAGGATTAAATCATTCCAGTGAATTCCTGGTAATAAAGTAGCGGTAAGCGATGATGAGCTTATCCAGGGTGGACAGCTTTCCCAGGTCTTTATGGCTGTACCGGGGCAATAAATACCTGTTCAGCCATGCAATCTTACTGAATACGAATAATCGGATTTTTTTTAAAAAATCTTTCATTCCTCCTGGCTCTTATTCAGCATGGATTTTATCCTGATCTGGGTCAGTTTTCTTTTCGTATCCAGGGGAAAATCATTCTTGAGCATCCAGTCGTAGTAGGAAGGCTCGGATTTAAAAACATCCCTGATCTTTTTACCTTTATGCTTGCCGAAATTAAAAACTTCCTCACCCTGACTGTCATAGGTCATTCTTCCGGCAAGATCGATCATTTTTTCGTTCGTAAGCTGGTGAAGCACCGACATATCGTTCGCTATTTTTCCGATAACATTGCCGTTCAAGTCGGTGACATCCGCATCCACATACCGTTCGATCTGTGATTCAAGCACTTCGATGGAAGCCAGGGTATCGCCCAGTGCAGAGTGCGCGTTAACAAGTGTTTTGCCACAATAGAACTGGTAAGCAGCCGACAGCGTTCGCTTCTCCATCATATGGAACAGTTTCTGCGCATCGATCAGCTTTTTGTTCCCGATCTCAAATTCCACGCCGGACCGGAGGAATTCTTCCACAAGCATGGGTACGTCGAATTTAATGATATTGAATCCTGCCAGGTCACAGCCCTCGAGGAAATTTGCAAGTTCTGCGGCAATTTGTTTGAATGGGGGTGCATCCCTCACGTCTTCATCCCTGATACCGTGGATCAGGGTAGCTTCCGGAGGGATTGGAATCTGGGGATTGATCCTGGTTGTCTTGTTTTTCCTTTCGCCGCCGGGGAAAATCTTCACCACAGCGATCTCGATGATCTTGTCCTGGGATATATTGATCCCCGTGGTTTCAAGGTCAAAAAATGCAAGCGGGTTACGAAGTTTGAGGATCATAATTTATTATTTATATCAAGGATCTGTATCACATTTACACCTCCGAAATTCCCAGAGCTCATGAAAAGCAAATTTATGTTTTTCATCCGGAGGTTTTTTAAATTATCGATTAATTGAGCGGGCGACCGGACAATCCGGATCGAAGGATCATTGAATTTCTCATGAAGTTCATCGTTCCCGACCGGTTTCAGTTTTTTCAGTGCGATGGCATGGTCATCGATGTATAAGTATTTGATGTCAGCTGCATCAAGACTTCCTTTATATTCAGACAGGAAATCGATACTTAGACTCGAATAGGTATGCAGTTCCAGGAAAACAGCCAGTTTCCGGCCGGGTTCGCGGTCCTTTACCGCCAATACCGAGGCTTTCACTTTCGATGGAGCATGGGCAAAATCACGGAAAATGCTTAAAGTTCCGCTTTCCGCAAGAATCTCCAGTCTTTTGTCTGCCCCCGGAAATGAGCCGATATGTTCCATGAACCGGTCCTCGCCGATGCCTAGAGTTTCAAGCACCGCCTTTGCCCCGGAAATATTTTGCATATTGTGTTTTCCGAATACCAGGAGGGGCACCTTGTTCCCATGCGACAAAAGGTTGTAGGTCCCATGGAAAATTTCATACGGATGCGTCCTGTATGGGATAGTCGTACAGGAAAGCTTTTGTTTCCCGATGATATTTGCAATCCCTGCATCTTCTTCGTTGTATATGAGATTCCCCGAA
>DATDPY010000525.1:0-2396 GCA_035292565.1 Cyclobacteriaceae bacterium
CAATTCATCCTGATGATCAGGCCTGTTGCCAACCATGCAGACAATGTTCCCGGCAAATTCTACCTGGCTGAAAACCAGGCTGCCACCTTCCAGCATACTGATCCGTTTTCCGGTCCGCAGGTTAACCTCGCTCAAGGCAACCTCAGTACCAACCTCACTAACCACAAGGAGGGTTTGATTGTCTTTCCACTTTACGGCAATGTCGGATACCTCAAGATCGAGAGTAAGATTTTCCAGATTCTTCCAATCCCTTGACTTACCTGCTTCAGCAACGAACAAGCTTCCGGGTACCGGGTCATGAATATCCGACCCGGCAATAAAGGCCAGGCGCTTGCTGTCGGGGCTCCACGACATTTCGGTAAGCTTGCCGGGATTATCAACCCATTTTTCCTGGTTCCCGGTTCGTAAATCGATCACGTAAATGCGCTTGAACATGTACGAATGATCGACCAGGCTTTCGAGGGCAATCTGGACGGCGACTTTCATTCCGTCGGGGGAAAAAGCGAAACTAAAAACAGAACCTTCATAGTTTACTTTTTTTATCGTGGCCCCATCATGATAATATAGGTTTACGGCGGGAATATTTTCTTCATATATTTCCGCATCAAATCCCATCTTTTTAAATTCGGCAGGAATACCTTTCGGTTTTTCTCCTGCCGTGAAGAGGTAGCCTTTTCCGCCAGGGTGCCATGAATAATTCCTTATTCCCGCGGCTATGTTGGAGATCCTCCTGTATCCTGTACCTCCCACATCGAATCCGTAAATCTGGCTTTCCTGGTCCTCTTCGAATTTCGCCAGGAACGCAATGGTTTTGGAATCCGGCGTCCATTGAATATTGGACAGATAATTCTTCCCCGTAATACAGGGAATGACAGAATCATCGTTGAGGTTTATCAAATACAATTCCCGGTAATCGCTTCCCTTTCCTTCTTCCATGGGCCTGTTAATATTCAATGAATATGCGATCATCCTTCCATCCGGAGATATGGTCGACTCCGCAACCGTTTTAAGTCTGAAATAATCATAAATGGTAAACGGGCCGGGCTGGGTAAATGCCGGCGAGGTGATTCCTGAAAGTAAGATCAACAAGGAAAGCGGAAATAGTCTGTTGTTCATATTTGAGGAGTAATAGGTATTTATATAATATCATTTGGCATAAGTATCCAGCTTATTAAAAAAATCCCGGAAAATGGGATCACGATTAATGAAATATACATACCGTATCAAATGCCTGTTATTACTGAAACTATAGGTATATTGATCGGTAACGATCGGGCTGTGTACAATTTGGGAGGGAGTCCATTGAGCATTCACAACCCAGGCCACGGCGGTCATGTCCCATAATACCTTTGACCAGGCTTTTTCTTCCCTTTTATTATATTCCCTGAATATCTTCAGCAGGTACTCTCCTGTTTTACCCCTTCCTCCGGCGTACCGTTCCATTTCAGGGATTGTGGTGGTGAAGTGGGTAACGACCGGTGTGCATGGCACCTGGACCAAAGGAACGCCGCAGTCAAAAATCGTCCTGGAGGCATGCAGATCCTGGGCGAAATTGAATTCCCGTGAATCAGGCCAGCCATGTCCATTGCCCCCCAGCCAGACGACCACAATTTTATCAATAATTGACGGGTCAATCAGGATTGCTGAGGCAACATTGGTAATAGCGCCTATTGCAATAACATAAAGGGGATTATCGACAGTTCTTTCAATGGCTTTTTTCACCAGGTCGAGTGCGGCCGGACTCCGATATGGGCTTGTGCCGTCCTTTAAAAATCCCTCACTTCCCTTGAATGCAAATCCTTCCGATGGCTTATCCATGAATTCAAGGATCCGCAGGATCTCCTGGTAACTTTTCTCCATGCCATCGGCCGGCCCCGCGGACCGATCGTTAAAATAAGGAGCGGCGTAAACGGCCCTGAGATTTATTTTATTGCCGGAAAGAAGTGCATAGACAAGGGCGAACTGATCATCAATCTCATTGTAGGTATCCGTGTCGAGCACGGCATCGACTATTCCTGAGCACGGTTCGAGTCGTTTGATTCTTGCCGCTTCCTCTAATTCAGGGAATTTTTGGGCCAGGTTCGGAAATTCAATTCCCAGGAAAATAACCGGGAATAAAAGAAACCATTTCATGACAGTAAAAATTTATATTCATGTAAAAATAGAGAAGTAAAATAAAAATACAAGCTGACTTTGAAGAGGCAGAAAAAATCACAAACCCTTTACCTTGAATATCACGGATAATCCCTATATTTAATTTATGGAAAGCAAGATCAGTATTCTGGGAGAAAGGTACGATATCATCAATGTTTGCAATACTTTATTTATTAAAACCGATGAACGTGACTGGGACGAAGTGAAAAAGTGCTTCGCCGATAAGGTATTATTCGATGTCA
>DATDPY010000526.1:0-2009 GCA_035292565.1 Cyclobacteriaceae bacterium
AGGGATATCGAAGAACCATGATGTGGAACGATACCGGTTTGCCCTGGATCCTGCCGTCGCCGAATATGGGAACTTTTGAAACCGCTGTGGTGTATCCAGGCCAATGTCTCCTGGAAAGATCCAATATATCGGAAGCCCGGGGTACAACAAAACCCTTTCTATTCTCCGGCGCTCCCTGGATCGATGGTGAGAAGGCCGCCCGTGACCTGAACGGCAGGAATATTCCCGGCGCAGTATTCAGGCCTGTTTATTTTATTCCTGAAAAATTGCATGAAGGTGATAATCCGCGGAACAAGCCATGGAACAAGCTGTGTTCCGGAGTGGAAATCATACTCACCGATGTAAAGGCTTACCGCCCGGTGGAAACCTCGTTGCATATTATCGACGCTTACCGGAAAACAAATCCTGATTCGTTGAAATGGACTCCACCATATCCCTTGAATGAACTTTGGAGTGATGATACCGGAGTCGAGCAAATTTTGTTAAAAAGCCAGGAAGAGACGACTGAATTCTTCGAGCAGAGAAAAAAATACCTTTTATACAGATGACATTGGCGCGGCTGTCTAAAAAGACAGATTTTAAACTCTATGACCATATTTTTTTCGGTACAGTACCACGGGTAGTAACATATGCTACGACCAAACGCAGGCCAACCAACAGAACTTATGCACGGCTTGTTTTTTTATCTATAGCGCTGCTCCTCGGTTGCAACCGAAAATTCCAGCCAGGCAGCACTGCTCCGGAAATACCTCCGGCTAAATCTCCCGAATACAGTTTTCGCGGGTACTTTATCGACGGCCGGATGCCTTTCTCTGATGTGTTTTCGAAGCTTAGGCAAAAAAATTTCCGGGCGGTCATTTTTAGCATTGACGAAACGATGGATCCATCGGACCGCAAAGCCAACATCGATAACGCGATCACTGAGGCTCATCAGAATGAGTTGCTGCTTATTGCATCGGTTGAAGTGTTGAAGATTCAGGGTAATGCTGCTGTAATGATGAATCCCGCAAGACCGGACCATAAGCGGGCATTGAAAGAGAAGATCGCCGATCTCGTCCGGGCATTTAATTTTGATGGACTGCATATTTTGATACGACCAGACCAGGTCTCAGGATTTATCAATGATCCGGAATCACAGCAGATTTTCCAAAGCGACAGCCTACAGGTGCCGATGAATTTCGCGGAGTGGGCCCGGTACCGGATTACCGACCTCGTTGAAGATGCCGTTGCGGAGGCCATGCTCGTTAAGCCGTATCTTCCGGTTTGCATCTCGCTCGGGGACCTGGAAACCGGAAAATCTGATGAATATGATAATATGGTCCTGGGCTGGCTGGAGAAAGGCATCGCCGATTTTATTATTCCATTTTTCCATTTTGAAGATGCGGCCACGGAAACGGTGAACTGGCAGAACCTGAAGAACCGGACTCCGCTTCACCGATATATTTACCCATTGCTGGAGTTTTCAGGTGAATCAGCCGGCGCCCCGCTCCAGGCCCGGATCGAAAACCTGGCCCGTGAAGAAGCTGAAGGTTTCGTAATTTACCTGCCAGAAGGTGGCGGGTTGGATCCTGTCATCGTCCCGTCATTCCCTGCGGATCCGGCATGGGACAATTATGCTGCCAATTATAAAAGAGCAGATCCACGTCAGTATGTCGGCCTTAATCTCAGGCATTTCCTGGAACCAGGTCTGGAGGACCGTCTTATCGTAACGGGAAACGGAACTTCGGTTAAGAAGCCTGATTCGTTGGGAAGGATTGGACTGGTATGTCCACAGGTACCTGATACGATTTCGTTACAGATAAATCAGCAATTTATTCATTTACCCGTCGCGGATTGGGCGCTGCCGTTTAAATATGAAGTGCTGCCCGACATGAAAACCCGGAGGGAATTACCCTGGCTGGAATTCCGGAGGACGCCGGGTAGGATCGGCAGTGATTCAATTTTCCATTTCCTGTTCAAGACTGCATATCCTGCCCGGCGTCCTCCGGAATTCCAGCCAGGGTAATTCC
>DATDPY010000527.1:0-6199 GCA_035292565.1 Cyclobacteriaceae bacterium
CCATTTTTTCGAGGTCGAAGCGCATTGCCCCGTTTATCGCGCCGCTTGTTTCCTCTGCAAATTTTTTCAGGTTGGTGTAGTGGGTGGTTATGATCCCAAACGACATACTTTGAATCAGATGTTCCAGTATCGATTCCGCGATCGCCCCACCGAATTGCGGTTCCGTACCCGTGCCGAATTCATCGATGAGGAAGAGCGTATTTCCCGTTGAATTGGAGATGAATGTTTTCATACCGATCAGGTGCGAGCTGTAGGTGCTTAGATCATTTTCAATCGACTGCTCATCGCCGATGTCGGCAAGCATCCCGGTGAATATTCCCATTTCCGATGCCTCTGATAGAGGTACAGGCAGTCCGCATTGCATCATGTACTGGATCAGCCCAACTGTTTTAAGACAGACCGATTTCCCGCCTGCATTGGGCCCGGAAATGATCAGGATCCTGTCTTCAGGCGTCAATTCAATATCCAGCGGAACGATCGTTTTATTCTGGCTTTTGTGAGATAAATAGAGCAGGGGGTGCCGGGCGCCTGACCATCGGAGCCGGGGTTTGCTGTCGATTTCGGGGACCGCAGCCTCCAGCAACAGAGATACCCGGGCTTTTGCGCGGATGAAATCAATGTCCCCGAGAAGTTTCAGGCAGTTCTGCAGATTGGGTATTTCCGGCCTGATCCGGTCGGTAAGACTGGACAGGATTTTTACCATTTCCCTTTTCTCCTGATGTTCAAGATCAAGGATTTCGTTATTTACCTCGAGGGCGCTGGCAGGCTCGATGAAGGCTGTAAGGCCGGTTGCCGACTCGTCGTGAATAAATCCCCCTACCGACCTTTTGAATTCCGAACGTACAGGCAGAACCAGCCTCCCGTTCCTGATGGTAACATTCGCGTCATCATTGGAATAACCTTCCGTTATGAAATCTTTCAGCATCTTTTCCATGATCCTCCGCACACGCAGCTGATGTTGTTTCAGGGCCCGGCGAACCGCTTCAAGTTCAGGACTGGCATTATCCTTCATATGGCCATGTTCATCGATCACATGGTTTATCTCGTATAATAGATTCGGGTTAAGGTAGATACCAACGGTTAACAGGGCCAGCTCCGGGTAATCCGATGATCGCTTTGAAAAGAAATGAAGAATTTTTTCGATGACCGACAGGGAGATCTTCATATTATGAAATTCCTCCTCAAGGAGCCAGGCATCATACTTCGAAGCCTTCACAAGCAAGGGGCCGTAATCGAAATATTCCGATAAAGGAAACTGGTCGCCGGAGAGGATAAGGTTCCTGAATTCCGAAGCCTGCCTCAGGAGTTTAACGATTTCATCACGGTCTGTGAGGAATTTAATTTTTCCTGCCAGACCTGTTCCCTGTGCGCTGATGCAATTGTTCGCAATGAGTTCCCTGATTTTGTCGAAACCGAGCTTCTGCTCAAAATTTGCCGGATACAGCATGAGGGGTATGGATCAATTCATATTTTGCAGACGTTCCCGGAGGCTCAGGCTGTCAACCACTGCGGAATAGATTTCTTCAATTCCTTTTACATCATAAATATAATAGCTCATGCTTTTCATAAATACGGAATCCCTGATCCCATGCTTCCTGTAAAGTTCCTGTTCGATCTTATCATAAAATTTTTTCACGGTATCTTCAGGGAGGCGCAGGGTGGAGATCTTGGCTTCAGTGAGCTGAAGGTCGATCAGGAAAGCTACCATCTGGTCCTGCGTCATGATCCCCTCGGGAATCTTGTCGCGCCGGCTAAGACAGGCGGTTGTAAGCAGGGAAATGGCGATATAAAAAAGTATTTTCACACCGGAAAATTACTCAAATAAGTTCTAATTTTAAAGTTAAAAACCTCCTTGAAAGAGCTTCTTAAAAAGCTTCGTCGCTATGAAATTCAGATCCGGAAGGCAATCAATGCCTACATGCAGGGGAATTATCATTCGGTTTTCAAAGGATCCGGGCTCGAATTTGATGATGTGAGAGCATATCAATACGGCGACGATGTAAGAGCTATTGACTGGAACGTTACCGCAAAGGGGCATGGCACCTATATAAAGACCTTCAAGGAGGAAAAAGAACAAATTGTATTCTTTATGCTCGATATCAGCGCTTCCCAGGAAATTGGGATCCCGGGAAAACAGAAGTTGGATATAGCCCGTGAAATTTGCGGAGTGCTTGCTCTTTCAGCCATCAAGGAATCAAGCCAGGCCGGGTTATTATGCTTTACCGACAGGAAGGAGAAATATGTAAAACCCGGTAAAGGGCCACGACATGCTTACATTCTTTTTTCAGAAATATTTTCCCTTACGCCTTCTTCGCTGAAAACCGATATCAAAAAAGCGATCCTCTATACGCTTGAGATCCTGAAAAGGAGAAGCGTGGTGATTTATATATCCGACTTTATCGATACGGGTTACGAACCCAATCTCAGGGCGCTTGCCCGGAAGCATGACCTGGTAGTCATTCAAATCGCTGATCAGCGGGAAACAGATTTGCCGAAACTGGGCATTGTGCCTTTATATGACCGCGAAAGCGGTAAAACGATCTGGATGAATACATCCTCTCCTTTTTTCAGGAATAATCTGCACAATAATTTCGAAGGGAAAAAAACCGACCTGGAAAATCTTTGCCGGAAACAAAATGCCAATTATATTTTAATCGACACCAGGGAAGACTATGTTCCCAGACTGGTCCGTTTATTCAGAGTGCGAAATAAATTAAGGAGAGGTGTTCATTAGATATATTCTCGGCGTAATTCTCATATCCCTGCAGCCGGAAACCGCGAAGCTGCAGGACATAGGGATCCATTCCGGATTCCTGGCCGATACGATCCGTATTGGTGAACAGTCTGCTTTCCGCCTTTCCGTGCTGTATCCTGACCGATTCAGGCTGATCCTGCCAGATTCAACATTTAATTACGGAGAATTTGAACTGGTTCGGAGAGATTGGTTCCCAACAGAAAGAAAAGGGGACTTTGCCTATGACAGTGTAATATATTATCTGACAACTTTTGAAATCGACAGCTTCATTGGACTTACTCTCCCGGTTTATATCCTGCAGGGATCCGATTGCCTGCGGTACAATACAATTCCCGATTCCATGGCGCTTAAGCAGGTTATCCCTGTGGCAAGTGATACACTCAAATTAAGATCGGATACAAACATATTAAGGGTTCCGAAGGCATTTAATTATCCATTGTTCCTGTTTGCCTCCGGTTTCGTTTTGCTTTCAGCCGGGTTGATCATCGCCGTTTTCGGGAAAAAGATCGCCCGGAGGTTCCGAATTTACCGCATGCGGCGAAGGCACAGGAATTTTGTCAGGAGATTTTATGAAAGGCTCGGATTGATCAGTGAGAATAACGGGGTAACGGATCCGGAACATGTATTGCTGGATTGGAAAAAATATATGGAAGCCCTGGAAAAAGAACCATACACCAAACTCACCACGCAGGAACTGATGAAGATCTACAGGGACAGCGAGCTTACCGATAACCTTAAGGCTATCGATCGCTTTATTTATGGAAGTATTAAGGATAAGCCTTTACATTTGTATTTTTCAAATCTGCTGGATTATTCAGTGAGACGATTTCAAGTCAGGATCAAGGAGGTACAGGATGGAATATAATGTCGAAAATCCATTCAACTGGTTCAACCTTCGGTGGTTTTTGCCGGCTACCTTAAGGGAGTTTTCATGGGATCAGCCCGTGTTTTTCTGGTTGCTGTTGTTGGTCCCTGTTATATTCATTATCAAGTATATAATCACTGCGCTGATCAGGCAGAGGTTGCTCATTGCTCTTCCGGAGAAGGAGATCCGCTGGAGCCCGGTCAGCCTTTTAAGGTACCTTCCCGATCTGATCATGGGACTGGCCGTTATCCTCCTCATCATCGCCCTGGCAAGGCCCCAGAGTACGAACGAGAAGGTGGAGCAGTGGACTGAAGGAATCGATATCATGCTTGTTGTCGACATTTCAGAATCAATGCAGATCGAGGATTTCAGACCTAACCGGCTTGAGGCGGCAAAAAAGGTAGCCTCGGATTTCATATCCGGTCGGTTTCAGGACAGGATTGGGCTGGTGATCTTTTCAGGTGAAGCATATTCCTTGTCGCCGCTTACCCTCGACTACAACCTTCTGACCAGCTATATCCGGGATATCAGCTTCAATATGATTGAAAGCCGGGGCACGGCCATCGGAAGCGCACTGGCTGTTGCAACAAACAGGATGCGGGAATCAAAAACCAAATCCAAGGTGATGATACTTTTAAGCGATGGCGACAGCAATGCCGGCAATATTGATCCCATTACGGCGGCGGAGCTTGCCAGCTCATTCGGAATCAAGATATATACCATTGCCGTGGGGAAAGAGGGTGCGGTGCCATTCGGCAAGGACTTCTTCGGGAGAACACGATATGTGGACAATACCCTGGATGAATCGAACCTCAGGAAAATTGCAGAGATCGGAGAGGGAAAGTTTTTCAGGGTATCGGATAATCAGGCGCTCGAACAAGTCTTTTCCCTGATCGATCAATATGAAAAAGCCGAGATCAAGGAAACCAGGTTTAAAGATACCCGGGATTATTATGTGATCTACCTTCAGTGGGCCGCCCTGCTGCTTATTGCCTGGATGGCGCTGAAATCGACATTTATTGCCAATGTTTTACAGGATTAAGTGCCGTTCAGCCGTAACATCAAAGTTGTGAGATAAGTTCCTTGAAGATAATCGTCATTTTAGGTTCGGCGAGAGAAGCGGCCTTGATGATCTTTTCTACAGATACTTCCTGTATCTTTCCTTCCACACCGAGGTCGGTAATCACCGAGATCGCAAAACAGGGAATGCCCATCTGCCTGGCAACAATATTTTCCGGAATGGTCGACATACCCACTGCATCAGCACCGATCAATGACAGGTATTTGTATTCAGCCGGGGTTTCGAGGTTCGGGCCCTGTACGGCGGCATAGACCCCGATGTGGACCCTGATGTTATTTTTGCGGGCAATTTCTTTAGCCAGGCTGATAAGCTTCCTGTCGTAAGGTTCGCTCATATCCGGGAACATCGGGCCAAATTCTTCATGATGCCGGCCCCTCAATGGACTTTCAGGAAGGAGGTTGATATGATCTGAAAGGATCATGAGGTCACTGACATTCATTTGTCGGTTCAGGCCGCCGGAAGCATTCGAGATAAATAATTTTTCTATCCCGAGATATTTCATTACCCTAACCGGGAATGTCACTTGCTGCATCGAATACCCTTCATAATAGTGAAACCTGCCCTGCATCACTACCACCCGTTTACCGGCCAGCCTCCCGAATAATAATTTCCCGGAATGGCTTTCCACGGTTGAAAGCGGGAAATGAGGGATTTCCTTATACGGGATCTCATATTCGGCTTCCAGTTCCGATACCAGAGAACCGAGTCCGGTTCCCAGAATGATCCCGTATAAGGGCTTTTGGTCATACCGCGATTGAATGAATGCCGTGGCTTCCCTGACCTTATCAAGCAATTGTTTGTTCATCTCAATGATCAACTATTAAAATTTATCGATGAATTTATTGAACTAATATGTCCGGAACCAGTATAGGATGCAATTATTTTGAGCAAATGGCGAATGAACAAGGAATGAGTTTTATTTTGTCATTTTATTCATAAATTTACCGGCGGAAACCAAATTAGGATCATGAAATTCATCGTAACTTCCACAGCCCTGCTAAAACAATTGCAGAATATCAATGGAGTGATAACCACGAACCCTGTAGTACCCATCCTGGAGAATTTTCTTTTCGAAATTGAAAAGGGCAAACTTACCATTACCGCTTCCGACCTCCAGACCTCCATGATAACCCAGATGGAAGTTGAGGCCAAGGAATCGGGCAGCATTGCCGTACCGGCCAGGATACTCCTCGATACCCTGAAAAACCTCCCTGAACAACCGGTTACCTTTTCCATCGATGAGGAATCCTTCAGCATCGAGATCAGTTCCGACAATGGACGTTATAAACTGGCCGGGGAAAATGCCACAGATTTTCCCAAAGTTCCCACGGTAACGGAAGGCTATACCATAGAGATGTCATCTGATATCCTTCACGCGGCCATATCGCATTCCATTTTCGCAACCAGCAGCGATGAACTTCGCCCGGCGATGACAGGCGTATACCTCCAGATCAATAACCAGAACACCACGTTTGTGGCAACCGACGGCCATCGCCTG
>DATDPY010000528.1:0-4436 GCA_035292565.1 Cyclobacteriaceae bacterium
GTATCGAACCCAGCCATGACGTCTTTCATGCCTCCCGTTGCGGATGCGATCACCGGAACTCCAAGAGCCCCGGCTTCCAGCATTACATTCGGCATGCCTTCATAATGGGAAGGAATGACAACGGCATCGCACGCGGCATAATATTTTACCAGCTCGCTCCTGTCGAGAAAAGGGAGGAGCTCGAATCTTATCCCTGCAGGTACCAGGATATCCCTCAGTTGTTCATTCTCCGCCCCCGTCACGATCAGGAAATACCGATGTGAAACTTCACTTTTCTTAATGCCTTGCAGCAACACCTCCAGGCCTTTCTTTTCCTTGACCTGTCCAAAAATGCCAAGGCTAAGCCTGCCATCCAGTTTTTCGAGCCTCCATGTTTCTGCAAATTTTTTATCGCTCGGAAGGACTTCCCACTCTTTGATCTCAATTCCATTGGGTGTGTAGGCCGGGTGCAATCCGGGATATAACCTTTTTATCTTCTGCACTTCGTCCATCGAAACGCACCCTACGGATTCAGAACCCAGCAAGGCATCATCGAGTAATGATCTCCGGCGCGAGTTGAAAACTGAAGTATCGAAATCGTTGCCCCTGAGCAGGGTGACCAGGGGGATCTGCATCCACTTTGCATAAACAGGTCCTGTCAGGATGGGGATGTAGCCGCCAAAACTTACAACCTTTGAGAAAGTGTACGGCATCCTGCCAATATAATTCCAGCATAAATTGGCGGTATGCGCTTCATTCTCGTATATGGGGATGACAGAGTATGACCCGTTATGAATCGAATCGGTAATGAATGGCTCATTCCGGTTTGTAAAGTGGATGATATGTATCCTGAAGCCATGCTTTCTCAGTCCATTCACGATCCTGTCGCATGACTGTGACATTCCGCCCCTTAACGGAGGATAATTTTCGGTCAGCCATAAAATATGTTTTTCCCCGGCATGCATCAGCTGTCAGAGAATGAATCCTGATCCGGGTTTTCTGAAAAATTGCCCGTTTGCCGGTTAAACCCGGAATAATCGCTGGTTGTGAAATAGGTGCCTCCCCATACCATGAAAGGGATCAATGCCGAGCTGTCGTCCAGGACCGGCGTGGCCGTGGCTGCGGCAGGCTGGGCTTCCACAGGCTTTCCATGAAAAACGGGGTCGGGAGGATGGAACTCCGGCTTCGACTGGACCAGCCCATAAAGCTCCTGAACGGAATTGAGGAACTGTTCAACACTAATAATCTCCTCGATGTGATCGGTCTTGGTTTTGGCTTTCAGCTTACAGATAATGGAATCCAGGGTTTCTTCCATCCTGGCCTGCCCGGCTATTCCGTTCTTCGCCATATAATATTTTTTTGGGAAGGTCAGCCTGATAAAATAGTATTGCGATACCTTATTTTTATGCTTGATTTTCGTCCTCGAGGAAGTCCGTCGAACAATGCGTAGTGAACGGATCTCATCGCTGATAATGAATTCCATTCCGGTCTCATCGAGCAGCTTAATCTTGCCAATAATATATTTGGGTTCAAAGAGCTTGATATCGGTATCGGATTCCTTGTATTTTTTGGAGGGGTTTAAATTTTTAGGATTTCGCAGGTCAAGACTTAAAGACAAACGGGCCTTTTCTCCGGCCTTATCTTTAAGAACGAACAGCAGAGGCATGAGGAATATCCTGAGGTGGTTCGATAGATCGAGCCTGATGAGCTTCGAATTCACCCGGATGGCCTCGGCCATTACGAGCACTGCGATTACGATCAGAAGGATGCCTGCCAGGGGTTCAAGGAACATGATAAATATGGAAGCAATGATCCCGATGACGGAGAGGGCGATCTTTGTCACATTTTTTTTCCTCGCCAGGTCCCCGATCTCGTCATAGGCAGCCGTGTTTTTTAAAAATACTATCCATTCTTTCAGCGACAGGGTTGTGCCGATCTGCTTCTCATTGATAAGCTTTTGCTGGTCTTTTGATAAACCTTCATAAAAACGCAAGGCTTTTTTTACGCTCATGATATAAAAATTTTAATTAGCGGTAAAAATCATGTTCGAAAGATATAATTCTTTTAGTCCGCGTTCAATATGATCCCAGAGGTATTTCTTCCTGACGGTTTCCTGTGCATGGAGTCCGGCGCTTTCGGTTCGGGAAGGAAAATCGATCATCTTCCTCATGGCCCTGGCCAGGGGTCCGACGCGGTCAGGCTGTACCAGGAAACCGTCGAAGCCATCGGTAATGATCTCTCTCACAGCAGGGATATCAGACGCCAGAGTAGCTTTTGCATTGGCCATGGATTCAAAAATTTTCAGAGGCGAACATCCCTGAATAATGTTCCTTGCGGTATCCTTCAGAGGGGCTACGGTAAAAAGCGAACCGCGGATAAGGGAATTCAGCATGTTTTTATCGACCCTGTGGAACCAGGCAACCCGACCGGCAAGACTGTATTTTTCAACCAGTTCCAGGTAGGGCACATCGTATTTATCCTGCAGTGAACTGCAGATCACAAGTTTAAGATCATGATAATCTTTCAGGAATCGAAATGACCTGATCAGTACATCAAGCCCCTGCCATTTTTGCAAGGCGCCGAAATAGATGATGTATTTCCCTGATACCGGGGAGGGGGACGCCAAAGTTTCAGGTATTTCCGCACCATTCGGTAATACACGGATCTTGTCGGCGGGTATGCCGAACGATTGAATGCATTGCCTGATCACGGCCGAAGGGCAGATGATCATGTCTGCTTCCACCAGGCAATGGATCTCTATCGATCTGATCTTCCGCATGGTTTCTCTGCTTAGGTCAGGGTACCTGTACGGCAATTCTATCGAGGGCAGGCCATTCACCTCGAATACGGTAAACCAGGCTTTCCGCGATTCAATGATCGGTAGACCGCTCCAGATATCCCTGAACTGTGCGATCTCGAATGAAGAGGATTCACGGAGGATCCTGCTCAGCCAAATCGAAAATCTCCGTGCCCGTTCAAGGTAGTTAGGTTCTTTTTCATTAAATCTTAAATACCGCGCATCGCTCCTCTCCGGAGCCTCATCTCCTCCATCGAGGCAGCATACGGTAACCGGGGAAAGGATGCCAGCCATGGCGTTGATCATATGCAGGATGTGGACTGATGAGCCTTTCCCGGAAGGATATGTTTCAAAGGTGGAATATAAGGCTCCGAAGTTCACCCGGAATCGATTATGAATACAAGATAATGATTACCGCGATTGTAAAAAAGTTCAGATCTTCAGGGAGGAGGATTTTACGATAAGCACCCCGGCATTTTTCATAGTAAGCAGGGATCTTTCAAAATCGCCATCCCGGAGGTTTACCGCCCGGGTGGCATCCTCAATTAAGATGGTTTTGAATCCCTCATTCATGGAATCCAATGCAGTAAATTTTACGCAATAGTCAGCAGCCAGTCCAGCCACCGTCACTTCCTTCACGCCAAGATCTTTCAGGTAAACTGATAAACCCGTGGATTTTCGGTGGCCGTTATCATAGAATCCGCTGTAACTGTCGATCCCCGGATCCGTTCCTTTAAAAATTACCTTATGAATATATTTTGATTGAAGATGCGGAGAGAATTCCGATCCTCGGGTATCCTGTACGCAATGGGTGGGCCATAAAACCTGCTGTAACCCATTGAGTTCGATCATATCGCCCGGCCTTTTGTCGGGGTGGTTATCCGCGAAACTTCCGTGATCCGCAGGGTGCCAGTCTTTCGTCGCTACTACGAGTTCAAAGGGTGGCATCAGGGAATTTACAAGAGGAATAATTTCATCGCCGCCGGGAACTGCCAGGGCTCCCCCTTCCAGGAAATCATTCTGAATATCGACAACGATCAATGCTTTCATGAAAGCCCCAGGCAATGATAGATCACCTTCAATTCATCGGCGCTCAGGTTGAAAAAATCTATCACATTGAGCTTAGCGAGGATTACATGGCTTTTAAGTTTGAGGATAGCTTCATCAAGGATTGACCGGTGGTCAAACGCCATCTCGGGGATTTCATTGATGGAAAACCACCTGCCCTCTTCGGCATCGGTCAGGGCTTTTATGTTAATGTTCCGGTTGTTCTTCAAAAAAGTGTAATACGCAATCGTGATTGTTCTTCCCCGTGGGTCACGGTTAATTCCCCCGAATGCGCCGATCTCTTTTAGCAATAAGGCGTTTACCCCGGTCTCTTCCTTAAGTTCCCTGCGCGCTCCTTCCTCAGGTGTTTCTTCCATCTCGAGAAATCCGCCCGGCAAAGCCCAATAATTTTTGAATGGATCCCGCTTACGTTTTACAAGCAAAAATTCAATGCATTGAGGACCTGTCTTGAAAACAACCGTATCGGTTGTCACGGCCGGCCGGGGAAATGTATAAGTATAACTCATATTCAGATGATTTCTTCCTGGGACACATTTCTAAGGCGTAAAATTAACTCCATTTTTTTATCAAAAAGTGATTTTTCCAGCCCGAC
>DATDPY010000529.1:0-3320 GCA_035292565.1 Cyclobacteriaceae bacterium
CCTGGGGATAAGACCCATGTATTGGCTCATAAAGAGAGGTATGCGTGCCGATGGATGCCGAAGGCGCCATGCCAAGTGATCCGGTTATAACACTGGCTTCATCCGTAAGAATGTCCCCGAACAGGTTTTCAGTAACGATCACGTCGAATCCCGTAGGCCATTGAATAATACGCATAGCTGCGGCATCCACATAGAGAAATTCGAGTTCAATATCGGGGTATTCTTTCGACATCTGCTGGAGCGTTGACCGCCAAAGCCTGGAGGTGGCGAGAATATTTGCCTTATCAACTGCTGTTACTTTTTTCCTCCGTTTCTGTGCAAATTCAAACGCGACTTTTGCAATCCTCCTGATTTCTTCCACAGAATATACGCAGGTATCGAACGCCTTCTGTCCGTCTTCAGTCCTTCCGCGCGGTTCGCCGAAATAGATCCCCCCGGTCAGTTCCCTGATCGTGATGAAGTCGGTTCCGCGCACTATTTCCATTTTTAGGGGTGACTTCTCGAGCAGGGAATCGAAAGTAAATGTAGGCCTGATATTGGCGAACAATCCAAGTTTTTTCCGCATGGCCAAAAGGCCCTGTTCCGGCCGGACCTTGGCGCCGGGATCAAGGTCATATTTAGGATGCCCGATAGCGCCGAACAGGATAGCCTGGTTTTCAAGGCAAAGCTTATGGGTTTCATCTGGATAGGGGTTCCCCGTTTTATCGATGGCATCGGCTCCGACATGGCCATAGGCAAATTTGAATTCGTGCCCGTATTTCCTGCCGGTGGCGTCAAGAACTTTTACTGCCTGGGCGATAACTTCCGGTCCGATCCCATCACCGGGGAGCACGGCTATTTTTATCTGCATGGAATAAAAATTAAACGTAGGATCAAATTATGTTCATCATTTTCATGGTTGCCTTAATGGCGGCTACTGTCTGGTCGGAGTCAAGACCCCGGGTTTTAAATTCCCTGTCGAGGTTCCAGGTGATCACCGTTTCAACCAGGGCATCGGTCCGGCCGCCGGGCGGAATGGTGACGACATAGTCCACAAGTTCGGGAAATGGTTTTTTCAGCTTTTTATATATCGATTTCACGGCGTTCATGAAAGCATCATACTGTCCGTCGCCTGAAGCATATTCTTCGTATTCCTTTCCTTCAATCTCGATCAGTACATTGGTAACTGGTTGTAATCCCAATGCATGCGACATGGCATAATTTTTCAGTTTGATCTTCTGTTCGATCGACTCGCTTTTCAATACATCCGAAATGATATATGGTAGATCGTCGATGGTGACAGATTCTTTCTGGTCGCCAAGTTCGATCACCCTGTCCGTAACCCTTTTAAGGGCTTCGGGGTCAAGGGTTATTCCAATATCTTCGAGGTTCTTCCGGATATTTGCTTTGCCGGAAGTTTTTCCCAGGGCATATGTACGGGTTCTGCCAAACCTCTCCGGCATGAGGTCGTTGAAATAAAGATTGTCCTTGTTATCGCCGTCAGCGTGGATGCCGCTGCACTGGGTAAACGCAAATTCCCCGATGAGCGGTTTGTTCGCCGCAATCCTTACACCGGAAAATGTCTCCACCATTTTGCTGATCAGGTATAAATTGGATTCGTTAACCGACACATCGTATTGAAAATGATCTTTGATAATTGCGATTACGCTCGATAGGGGAACATTCCCGGCCCGCTCACCAAGCCCGTTTACTGTGGTGTGAATGCAGCGGACTCCTGCCTTTATGGCTGCGAAAACATTCGCGGTAGCCAGGTCGTAATCGTTATGCGGGTGAAAATCGAATTTTACTCCTGGATATTTATGAAGCATAAGGGAAACATATTCGAACGTCTCATCAGGCGATAAAATACCCAGCGTGTCAGGAAGCATGAGACGGTTAATCGGCTCGTTTTGAAGATTGTCGACCATGAAAAATACATAATCGCTCGAATTCCGCATGCCATTGGACCAGTCTTCGAGATATATATTTGTTGTAAGACCCGCCTCAGCCGCATACTGAATCGTCCTTTTGATATCTGAAAGATGCTGCTCCGGCTTTTTTTTCAACTGTTGGGTTACATGCCGGTACGAGCCCTTGCATAATAGGTTCATTACTTTTCCGCCCGCCCTTTTGATCCAATCCACAGAAATATTGCCATCAACAAATCCAAGGACCTCTATCTTATCCAGTAACCCGCTATTGCCGGCCCATTCCATGATCGTTGATGAACCTTTGAATTCGCCCTCAGAAACCCTGGCCGAAGCAACTTCAATCCTGTCGACCTTGACTTCTTCAAGAAGAATTTTGGCGATATTTAGTTTTTCATGATGCGCATACGATACCCCGCTGGTTTGTTCACCATCTCGTAAGGTGGTGTCCATGATCATCACCTTCTCCCTGGTTTGCTGTTCCATCTTATATGCTTTGTCTATGATTCTCGAATTCTTCAATTTTATTTTTCAGGCTCAATAAATAATCAATATCGTCGTATCCATTCAGGAGGCATTCTTTCTTATATACATTGATATCAAATTTTTCGGAATCGCCTGAACTGACGATCGTCATTTCCTGGCTAATGAGGTCAACCTTGAATTCCGACCTGGGATTAACTGTGATGGTATCGAATAGGTGACTGAGAAAACCTGCGGAAACCTGGACGGGAAGCAGTCCGTTATTCAAGGCATTGTTCTTGAAAATATCCGCGAAAAAACTCGACACTACAACCCTGAATCCACAATCATAAATTGCCCAGGCTGCATGTTCCCGGCTCGATCCGCTTCCGAAATTGGCGCCCGCAACCAGAATTTTGCCCGAGTATAAGGGATTATTAAGCACAAAACCGGGTATGGGTTCGTTTTGTGTGGTATATCTCCAGTCCCTGAAGAGGTTCTCTCCAAAGCCTTTTCTTTCAATCGCCTTCAGGAACCTTGCCGGAATGATCTGATCTGTGTCGACGTTCTCGTTTGGCAGGGGAACGGCGCTTGAGATCAGCGTTACGAATTTTTCGATTGACATATTCTTATTATTTTATAAATTCCCTAGGATCAGTGATCCTGCCGGTAACGGCAACAGCGGCTGCAGTCAGGGGGCTGGCCAGAATAGTACGCGCTCCCGGGCCCTGACGGCCTTCAAAATTCCTGTTCGAGGTGGAAACGGCGTATTTCCCCGTGGGTATTTTATCATCATTCATGGCTAGACATGCTGAACAACCGGGTTGACGCATCCTGAATCCTGCATCTTCGAGGGTCTTCACGATCCCTTCCCGGATAGCCTGTTGTTCTACCTGCTTGGAACCGGGAACGATCCAGGCTGTGATATTCTCAGCTTTCTTTTTTCCCTTA
>DATDPY010000530.1:0-2344 GCA_035292565.1 Cyclobacteriaceae bacterium
GGAATGCCAATATCGAATATCATAGATCTAATATCTTAAATCGAATATCATTAGGGTCTTTGTGGCAATAAAATCAACGCAACATTATAGTAAAAACTGCCGTGAGTACCGAGAAGATCCCATTAATGGAAGCATTTTATACAATCCAGGGAGAAGGTACCTTCCAGGGGACTCCAGCGTATTTTATCAGGCTCGCGGGATGTGATGTAGGATGTCATTGGTGCGATGTGAAGGAATCGTGGGATGCTTCGAAATATCACGAGACCGGAGTCGACGAAATTGTTCTTCAGGCCATGAAATATCCTTCCAGGCATGCTGTGATTACCGGCGGGGAACCATTACTATACAACCTGGGGCCGCTCACCGGACATCTCCGGAAAAGCGGATTCAAAACACACCTCGAAACATCCGGCGCATATCCGCTGACTGGCTACTGGGACTGGGTATGCCTGTCGCCAAAAAAATTCAAGCCGCCCGTTGGTGAAAATTTCGAATTCGCCAACGAACTTAAGATCATCATATACAATAAATCCGATTTTGCATGGGCGGAAAAACACGTGAGGCATGTGGGCCCGGATTGCAATTTGTATTTACAGCCTGAATGGGGAAAAATGGGAAAAATGATCGATGAGATTGTTAAATATGTTAAAAGCCATCCCCGGTGGAAGGTTTCACTTCAGGTTCATAAGTTCATGAATATTCCGTAGATTTCCGGGATGAAGGCCCTCATCATTTTCCTATTCTCCCAATGGATCTATGCGGTTGCTTTCGGACAGACCGCGGAAACACAATACTCGATTAAGTCCAAAAAAGCCATTAAACTTTATGAATCTACCGACCATTTGATCCAGAGACGGCAATACCCGGAAGCAGCGGCGATCCTGAGCCAGGCATTGTCGCGCGAGGAAGATTTCCTGGAAGCCCACCTGCGGATAGCGTTCTGTTACAAAGTCCTTAATAATGTTCCTGAGCAGAGAAGACATCTTGAAAGGGTCATTGAGCTGGCCCCCGATCCCGCAAAATATAAGAATGTCATTTTTTCGCTGGGAGAAGCATGCTTCCTGACTGGTCAATATGAAAAAGCAAAATCCCATATAGAGAAATTCCTGGAATATGAAAAGGCGGATCCCCGGATGATTACCGAAGCCAGGAAAATCTATGGTAACTCTGTTTTTGCCTCCGTAGCCATCATGAATCCGGTTGATTTCAACCCCATACCCTTGCCGGAAGTGATCAATGCCGGGCCGCTGCAATATTTCCCTGTCCTGACCGCCGACGAGGAAACCCTGATATTCACCACCCGGGCAGGGAGCGCCCCGGGGTTTGACGAGGATATTTATGTATCCGAAAAAAATGACGCGGGTCTTTGGACAATCCCACAGCCGATTTCGAGATTCATCAATACGGCAAATAATGAAGGGACCTGTTCCATTTCAGCCGATGGGAAGATCATGATATTCACAAGCTGCCAGGGAAGGCAGTCGATCGGGAGTTGCGACCTGTATATAACCTATCATTATGGCCAGGATTGGACAGAACCCGAGAATCTGGGAAGGAATATTAATTCGCCCAGTTGGGATTCACAGCCCACCTTATCCGCCGATGGCCGGAAGCTGTTTTTTGTTTCCGACAGGCCAGGGGGAATCGGTAAAAGGGATATCTGGGTAAGTTACCTTGGGGAAAATTCGGAATGGCTCCCGGCGGTCAATATGGGAATACAGATCAATACGATCGATGATGAAATTTCGCCTTTTATTCATGTGAATGGGCAAACACTGTATTTTGCATCGAAAGGATATCCGGGTTTCGGTGGCTATGATCTGTTCCATTCGGATTATTCAGGAGGGCGCTGGTCGGAGCCTAAAAATCTCGGCTATCCGGTAAACACCGCCGACGACCAGGTTTCATTGTTTGTAACTGCAAACGGAGAAAATGCCTATTATTCTCAGGATAATTATACCCCGGAAGGTTATCCCATCAGTCTGATTTATACTTTTCAAATTCCTGAAGAGATCAGGGTCAGCCGGAAAAGCCTGTATGTAAAAGGAAGGATTTATGATAAAGAAACCCTGAAACCGCTTTCGGCCAGTATTGAACTCATGGACCTGAATCTTGACAGCCTGTCGGAAAAAGTTTATTCTGATTCCCTTTTCGGGGAATATATCATGGTTTTGACCGAGGGCTCCGAATATGCACTTTATGTGAACCGGCCAGGATATCTTTTCGACAGCCGGTACTTTAACCTGTATGAATCGGAAAGCATGAAGCCGATCATCATGGATTTTGCGTTATCGAAGATCCAAACGGGCAGCAATACTGTTTTGAATAATATCTTTTTTGAATT
>DATDPY010000531.1:0-4240 GCA_035292565.1 Cyclobacteriaceae bacterium
TGATGATATACCCCTGCTTATCGATAAATTCCTGAGTGATATTGCTGATGAGTACGGCGCTAAAAAGAAGAAGATCGCATCCGAAGCAATAAAACACCTTCAAAAATTCACCTGGTCAGGAAACATCCGCGAATTAAGAAATGTGATTGAGCGGCTCGTAATTATGAGCAACGAGACAATTTCGAAAGATGAAGTACTGAAATATGCCCAGGTTTAATTATTCCTTAATTCCTTTGGCTCTGGGCGGTGTTCTGTTGTGCCGAATCGTTCCTGGTATATGTAGGGCAGGTCTTTTGGGCACAGGCTGATATTCCAAGAATTACCAACGCGATTAAAAGGGCTGTAATCTTGATTTTATGCATATTTTTCTAGATTATCTTCAACAAATATAAATAACCTTATTTTAGAAAAAAAGATTTAAATGCTAATTTAAAAGCAGATTACAACCCCTTACATCGCTATAATCCATCCGGCCAATTATCTCGAACATTCCGTCATTATGCACAATTCCTACATCTTCCGTAGCAATAAAGGCACAAGATTGAAAATTTGCTAAATCTATTATATTAACGGCCCCATATTTTGAATTATTGTTAATCCCTAACGGATCATTGATCTCCCGCGTCAAAATCTTCATCCAGGGAGGTGCCTGGAACCTTCCATTCGATTTTGCATAAGTCTGGGAATGTAATTCCGTCATGCCGTATTCAGAATGAATCGAACTGATTTGGAAGCTCTTCTTTAATATTTCATGAACTTCTCTTCTGATCAGTTCCTCCCTCCTGCCTTTCATTCCCCCGGTTTCAATAACAATGCAGTCTGTCAGGTCCATTTCAGAGGATGCTGCCAGGTCGAGCAGTGCATAGGTAATTCCCCAGATAATCAGCCTTGAATTTCCGGTTTTTTGAAGGCGGTTTATCACTTTTCGGAGGAATTGTAAATCCCCCAGGTAAAATCCGGAATCGGGCGATCCGGACTTGTTGGCCAGGTAGTTTACCATTTGTATGAGGGAGGATGATGGATTTTCATTAATCGATGGCATTAAAGAAAGAATTACATATTTTGACGGATCATCATAATACATTCTGAATATTTCCAGGCAGGTTTTATGATAAAAATCCAATTCCGGAATAAAATGCCTGCTGCGAGTCATTGAAGTTGTGCCCGAGCTCAGAAATATTATTTCCTCTTTCCATTGGCCTGTTTTGACCTCGGAGGTTCTGAACAGGGAAATTGGGAGAAATGGGATTTCCTCTATTTTATCTATTTTCTCGGGTCTGCATCCTATCTTTTCCAGATAACTCCTGTAAACCATGTTATGTACTGCCTGGAACCTGAATAATAACAGGGCTCTTTCATTGAAATTTTCATTGGAAACAGAAAAAATCCAGCGCTTAAAACTTTTGAATTCTTCCAACGTTATTAATTTAGATCTCGGAAATACAGATAATAAAGCTATTTCGTTTACGCCTGAAAATGAATTTCATTAGTAAATTTTCCTTTTGGGTTCTTTTTGCCGGTTCGATTATATCAGGATGTAATAAACCGCCTGAGCTTCCCGACGAGCCTTCAATTGAAGGTGAGTGGATCCAGTTTAAAGAAGCCGAAGGACCTGACTCCCTGATCATAAGCGTTTATTTCAAAGACGGGAACGGCGATCTTGGATTATCTTCCCAAAATATTGATCCTCCCTACCATCCTTATTCCGTGGTGTATGATGATAATGGCGACACCATTAAATTTGGAAGCAAACCGGGACTTCCCGATTATAACCCGATCGACTACGTCATCATACGCGACGATGACGGTACTCCGCTCGATACGGTATTAGTTGAGATAAATCCCGATCACTATAATTATTTTGTCCATTTTTATGAGAAAAAAAACGGTCAGTATACGGAATTTGACTGGAGAGCCAAGCCCTATTACCAGACATTTGACGGCCGGTTCCCCGATTTGAATCTGGAAAACAGGTCCAGGCCACTGGAAGGCTCTCTTCGTTATGGAATGGTATCAAGCGGCTGGTTGTTCCTGTTCCGGGATTCCCTGAAAATATCAATTCAGATCCAGGACCGGTCTCTGAATAAAAGCAATATCATAGAGTCCCCGGATTTTACCCTGGAAGATGCTAAGAATCAATTAGTTAAGTTTCCCTGATCTCCGGGTTGAACTGCGGAATGTGATAATTCTTATTATAGACCGGCGGATAGCTTATCGGGTCCGACTCATTCATCATTGCATAAACATAATCAAATACATCCTCCGCATTGGGTTTCGAAAAATAATCCCCGTCTGATCCGTAAGCCGGCCGGTGTTCTTTCGATGTAAGGGTTATGGGTTTTGCGTCCAGAAAATGATACCCGTTTTGTTCATCCAGCACTTTTTGCATCATATACGCGCTCGCACCTCCCGGAACATCTTCATCGGCAAAAATAATACGGTTGGTCTTCTTGAGCGATTCAACTATGGTATGGTTTACATCGAAGGGTATCAGCGTCTGGACATCGATAACCTCAATCTGGATCCCGACCTTCTCCAGGGCATCCGCGCCTTCCATGGCAATTTTACACATGGCGCCATAGGTCACGATTGTCAGGTCCCGGCCTTCCCTGAGTATTTCCGGTATCCCTACCGGCACTGTCACCTCCATGAGGTTGCTGGGTATCCTCTCCTTAAGCCTGTAACCATTCAGGCATTCGATGACAAGAGCTGGTTCATCCGATTGCAGCAGCGTATTATAAAATCCGGCAGCCCTGGTCATATCCCTTGGCACCAGAATATTGATGCCCCGAAGGCTGTTTATAATCATCCCCATAGGTGAACCGGAATGCCAGACCCCTTCAAGCCTGTGTCCCCTTGTCCTAATAATAACCGGCGCCTTTTGCCCGCCTTTGGTTCTGTACTGCAAAGTCGCCAAGTCATCGCTGAGGGTTTGAATGGCATAGATGAGATAATCAAGGTATTGAATTTCAGCGATGGGTCTGAAGCCCCTGAATGCAAGACCTATCCCCTGTCCAACTATGGTCGTTTCCCTGATGCTGGAATCAAAAACCCTTCGTTCTCCGTATTTGGCCTGCAGGCCTGCAAATGCCTGGTTTACGTCCCCGATTTTCCCGACATCCTGGCCAAAAGCAATTAATTTGGGATCTCTTTTCAGGGAGCCGTCGAAAAATGCCAGGAGCACCTCCCTGCCATCCACTAGTCTGGATTCTTCGTTATATTCCGGCTTCACTCCCTTTATTCTCATTACGGACTGATCCGATTGACTGTATAGATGAGAACTGTAAAAATCCTGGTTATCTTCATTGATCCTGGCTAACCAATCGATAAGTTTTTGACGTTCGGCGATCTGCTCCTTTCGGGTAAGGATCAGGGTATTTTTAACCGCTTTGAAAAAATCAAGTTTCAACGGATTGACGATCTTCGTGAGATTCTTTTTAATTTCAAGAATCTCCTTTCTTGATCTCGATTTCTGCGCAATAGAAGTAATAATCTTCGCGGCTTCAATCTGGTCGTTTTTTATGGAATCAATATACTCTTGCCAGGCAATTTCTTTGGAATTTTTCGCATTCCGTTTGGCAGTGGTCTCAATCTCGTCAACCGTTGCCGAATCGGCGATCATATTTTCAATGATCCATTCCCGCATCTTCCTGATACAATCATAATTCTTTTCCCACTCCAGTCTTTTCTTCGATTTATACCGTTCATGAGATCCTGATGTGGAATGACCGAGGGGCTGTGTCAGGTCCTTAAAATGGATGATTACCGGTATATGATTTTCCCTGCAAATTTTTTCAGCCTTCCGATATACTTCACAGCACCGGGCATAATCCCATCCGTTCACCTGCCAGAATTCGATCCCGTTTTCAGTTTCCGTTCGCCTGAATCCGGCTAATGCTTTATAAATATCGGCCTTTGTCGTATGGTATTCGTTTGGAACAGATATTCCATATCCATCATCCCAGATTGACAGCAATAAGGGGATTTGCATGACTCCGGCAGCATTAACCGCTTCCAGAAAAATGCCTTCCGAGGTTGAAGCGTTGCCAATGGTACCGAAGGCAATCTCATTTCCATTAATCGAGAAATCAGTCGCGTCTTTCAATTCGGGATTGTTGCGGTATAATTTTGAGCCATAAGCAAGTCCGATCAGCCGTGGGATCTGCGCCGCGGTCGGGGAAACATCGCAGCAACTGTTTTTCAGGCTTGTCAGTTTCTTCCAATGACCCTGGGTATCGAG
>DATDPY010000532.1:0-2376 GCA_035292565.1 Cyclobacteriaceae bacterium
TACCTTGGGGATTCCGATTACTTTCCTGTCCCCGTTTCTGAGCTTATGGATAGTACCTACCTTGCAGAGAGAATAAAAGACTTTAACTTTTACAGGATCACTCCCGGCATATCCAGCGGGATTATCAATGTTTATGAACCCGGCGAGACGACCCATTACTCTGTGGTTGACAAGGATAGAAACGCCGTGGCTGTAACCACAACCCTGAATGATTCATTCGGATCGAGAGTGGTTGTGGCGGGATCGGGCTTTTTTCTTAACAATGAAATGGATGATTTTAGCATTAAGCCCGGATTCAGAAATTTATTTGGATTAACCGGAGGAAAGGCAAATGCAATCGAGCCAGGCAAACGAATGTTAAGTTCAATGACACCTTCCATCATCGAAAAGGACGGAGAGCTTTATTTCGTTCTGGGATCTCCCGGCGGATCAAGGATTATTACTACCGTATTCCAGGTGATTTTGAATGTTATAAATAACGATATGACCCTGCCGGATGCCGTAAGCGCTCCAAGATTTCATCATCAGGGTATTCCCGATACTTTATTCTACGAATACCCGAGAATTTCAGGCCCGGCAATGGAAGCTCTCAGGCAAATGAATTATTTTTTAATACCGGTTGAATCGATGGGGAGGGTAAATGCGATCCTGGTTAATGGCTCAACCCTTGCCGGGGCAGCCGACCCCAGGGGCGACGACGGAGCCGCAGGCTTTTAGGCGGGTATTGCCTGAAATAATAAAAGTAAGGGTACGCAATTCATGTTCCCAATTCGCATGAATAGGATAATTTACGGGAATAATTCTTATATTCGTATTATAGGCTTTTGTCCTCAGGGAATGATTTTTTTTATTTCCAAAATTCACTGATTCTGAAATCGCCGATCATGCACCCTTAATGATAATTCATGAAATATTCTTCTGCTTTTTGTCTATTGCCGCTGATATTGGCGTTTCCATTTTATGTTTTATGCCAGGTTCCTGAAATCCAGGAATTCCCGGTCCCCCCGGAAAGCAAGGAAGCTCCTGATTACAAAATGAAAGTCAATGGCCGTGAGGTTTTTGTATATAATTCCGATTTTAATCCTTTTGTGATCTTCAATTTTGAAGGCACTGTCGACATCGAGATAATCACGGCAAATGACCTGAAATGGGCTGATATCAGGCCATTAAGCGACAGTATATCGTGGAGACTGGATAAGAATTCCCTGTTTTTTCAGCTTTCAAATCCGGCCAACCTGAGCATTGAATTCAATGGCGAGTCTACCAGGGCCTTGTTTATTTTTGCCGGCAGGATTACCACACCTTATACCTCCGGGGGAAACCTGATCATGTACCAGGGCGGGAGAACCTATGTCACCGGCATGATCGATTTAAAATCGAATGACGTTCTGTACATCGAGGGCGGGGCGCTGGTTAAGGGTCATGTACAGGCTAACCATGCCCGGAATATCAGAATCTTAGGGAACGGCATCCTCGATGGATCGCTGTCAGATAAGATACCGCCACACAGAATGATCGATTTATTCGATTGCAGTAATGTGGAGATCCGGGATATTACAATTCATAATAGTCCCACCTGGACAATCGTGGCATCGGATTGCGACAGCCTTTCTATAATAAACATTAAGCAGGTTAACTGGAAATTCGGATCGGATGGAATTGATCTTGTCGGCACCTCACATGTCATGATCGAGAATTGTTTCATGAAAAATAATGATGACTGCATCGTCATCAAAAGTTTCGACCCGGAGAATAAATATCCCGACCGGCGTATGAACCTCGGGCGAAATGTTACCGATATCCATGTAAAAAATAGTACATTCTGGAATATGCCCTGGGGAAATGCGCTTGAAATAGGTTTTGAACTTCGATGCGACAGCGTATCGGGAATTGAATTCAGGGATATTGATATCATCCATGTGGAACGGGGCGCTGGGATCAGTATACATAATGGCGATTTTTCCAGGGTAACGGACATTCTTTATGAAAACATCAATATTGAAGATAGTAATCATAAATTGATCGACCTGGCAATATTCCTTTCGCAGTACAGCATCGACCGTCCCGAATCCGGCGAAGAGCGGAATGCAAGATATATGAACGGAGCCTGGGACGGAGTTCTGCGCGTTTATCCGGGTGAAGAAAGAACATACGAACCCAACCGGGGTTTTATCAATCGCATAGTTTTCAGGAATATAAAGGTGGTTGACGGTCCTTTCCCATTTTCAATTATCTCGGGGTATGATTCTAAACATAGTATCGATGACATAATCATTGAAAATATGACCATTTTCAATAAAAAAATAGACGGCCCTGCTTCAGGTCATTTCACCATTGAGAATGCAGGTTCCGTAATATTCAGGTAATCATATTATG
>DATDPY010000533.1:0-5984 GCA_035292565.1 Cyclobacteriaceae bacterium
CATGGCATCGATGGAAATAATGTCGTGCCAGTGGTCGGGTGTTGCGACCAGTACTACATCAATATCAGGACGGCTCAGGATTTCCCTGTAGTCTTTCGTTGTAAATATTCCACTGCCTCTTACTTCTTTCGCCCGGGTAAGGCGGCCGTCGTACAGGTCGCAGACAGCGGCGATTTCCACTCCATTCACCGAAAGGGCGGAATCCATATTATAAAAACCGATGATCCCGGCTCCGATTACGCCAACGCGGATCTTATCGTTAGCCGAATATTTTTTCCCCGCATTGGGGTAGGGTTCAGGCTGAAGCGTAATCTGATGTCTTCCGGTTTTGTGGAGCGCCAGGTAGGGAAATGCCGACGCTGCCAATCCTGCACCGGCGAGATCTTTGACAAATTTTCGCCTGGATGTGCTTTTCGTTTCCTGTTTCATTATTATTTGATTTTATGTAAAAAAGTTCAATTAAGGTCTTTCTTAAAAAGGCTAACGGCAAAATGGTTCCGCCAGCCTGGAAATATCGCAAATCCGCAGGATTTTGCAAATAAACCGACAATGTTATTTCATTACGGGATCTTTTTTGCCCTTTCACCTGTATGAATCACTCCTTCCTTTACAACCCTTGCATAAATACCCCTGAGGTGAAGTTTTCGGCCGTTTTCGGAGTTTACGAATCTCAAAGCTTCCGCGCCATACCTGTCAAGGAATTTACGACATCCGTTGTGCGGTTTATCCGTGATCTGGACGATGGCCGAGCCAAGGCTGAGCCTGGTACCCGGGGGCAGATTCTCATCGCTGATGTCGAGGTCTATATATAACTGGTCGCCGGCCAGCGACCATCTTTCCCTGTTTCCGGCAATGAGTTGGATCGCGCGTGAATTCATGATCGTGAGATGAAAATCAAGCTCGGGAGCCTCCCCGGGTTTACCGGACAGCGAATTCTGCAGCCAGCAATCACCAACAAGGCCGGCCTGCATATCCAGTTGGGCTTCGGAGAGTATTTCCCTTTCATTGGTACGCGGCCGCCTGACAATCATCCGCAATTCGCCGTTGTCCTTCGGTGATTGCCGGACTTCATCCAATCCGGCTTCGAGTTCCTCCTTGTTCAGGAATTTAACTACTTCCATTAAATGTGATGTTGTTTTTTAATTATGTTAATCAATTCAATTCATTGATATAGATTAAAAGGAAATGGTTTGCATTCCTTCAGTCAATGGTCGCTTTACCCCTAACCATACAAATTCACCTTGCAAACCCTCAGGCAACTCGATTTCTGCCTCGATGGAGACTCCATAAATTTTGTATTTTACCCTGATCATACCTAAAGGATGCGGTACCGCCCCTTTCACCTCTTTCAGGTCGCCTGGATTTGGGCGGATACTGACGGTCTTATATCCGGATGTGCCCGGCCCGATCCCGCATACCAGGGATAGGAAAAAATAATTCGGGCTGGAACTCCATGCATGACAATCCGAACGTACCGGGTCGAGTTTTTCGGCAAATGTACTAAGTCCGAAGCCTAGCATCTGGCGCCATGGGCCAAGGTTTTCAAGATAAAGTTGCGGCATGCCGGCTTCCTTCATCGCCTCCACGAGATAAAACCTGAAATACAGGGTTGCCTGGATTATGGATTTGTCGCTGAGCAGGGTATTGAGAACCTCCTTATCCTGATTGTCATTGAATGCCCCTGCAAGAATCCCAAAAATATTCGCATGCTGACTGAAGCTTGTTTTTGCCGGTGTGTCTGCCAGGAGTTTTTTCCTTTCGTCCCAGCAGGCTTTATATGTGGCTGTGGTCAGCCTGCTGGCAAGGCCCGAGTACCTCCCCTCGCCGTTTCCAAATTTCCAAAGAAATTCTCCAGCTCCGCCGCTTTCCTGAGTGCATAGGCAAATTGCAGGGTTATGATCGAACTGCCGCCTTCGCTGACGCCGTCCGGCACGCCGCCATATCCTCTCTCGGGATTATATTTCCATTCATCCGTCCAGTCGGCAAAGTTCCACCATTCAAGCGGGCCCAGCATGCCAATTTCGGTAACTCTCCGCTCAAACCAGCCCATCACCGATTCAATGCCGGGAAGGAAATTTCTCACATAATCCGGGTCATTGCGGTTCATCCAGTAATCATGAACCATCAGAGTCCAGAAAAGTGAAAAGGGAGGAATGATCTGCATGGCGGAAGCAGGATACCGGCTCTGGGTAAGTCCGTCGGGTATCCGGGAAACATCGAACAATTCGATTGAATTTCTCATCAGCCGGTCGTCGCCGGATACATTAAGGCTGATCAGCGATTGTATCCTCGTGTCGCCCACATATTGCATCTGTTCATAATATGGACAGTCATAATAGATTTCCGCGGCGCAAAGTCGCGCCGTCCTCCATCCCGTATCCCAGATCTTCTTCAGCGTTTCATCCCCGGCATCGAAGACAGCTTTTTCTTCAAGCGGGTAAGCAGTAAATATCCCATAAAATTCCCCGAGTGTTAATGGATCATCCTTCGTCCTGATTTCCATTTGAACAAACCTGTAAGTCCGGAACCACAGCAGACGGAAAGTGCGGTTGTCTTCTCCGTCGGGCAGGAAAATATCATAATTTCCTTTGAAAACCTTGCCTTCAATTTCATTCCGGTTTCCCTTCGAACCATCGGCGTAGAACATGCTTTCTGCATAAGAAATTTTAATCTCTGCGTTCCTGCCACCGTTAAGTTTCAGCACAGGGTAGGCTTTCGTCAGGTATCCCTGGTCAAATAAAATTTTTACGGTTTTATTCGCCCCTACATCGACCCTGGATTTCCCGGTCAGGAATCCATCGGGAATGGTTACTCCTTCCGCCGATCTTACTTCTGACAGCCTCAGCTCAGATTCCTCCATCAAGGGAATGTTTCTCGGGACCAGCATCCAGTCGCCGTTAGTCCCGAATTCCCTGGGCTGGCCGGCGCCGATGGGATTAGCATTCTTCCAGCCTGAGTCATCAAAGTCCGGTTGCTCCCACCCCCAGATATGTTTTAGCCCGTCGATCTTTTCGCCCGGCCCAACCACATAATAGGCCGACAACATCTGGCTGAAACCTGTGATCGGAGACCAGGAAAAATCCTGGACGGCTTTCCAGGAAGCATTTGTGTTGACAACCTTTTCGGTATCCGAATTTCCGGCGATGATAAATCCCGATCTCAACGACATCTGGGAATTCGGCGAATGGTCCCCGAAATTCCAGACCACTGCCGCCAGGGTATTTAAGGAAAGACCTGATGTCGACCGACTCAAATCTCCAGTGCTGGAGGTCTCCCCTGGCCGGGCCGGTGCAGACGCTTTCGCCATTTACAAACAGCCTGTAACGGTTATCAGCCGAAACATGGATGATAAATTTTTCCGGTAAATCACTCAATTCGAATGATTTGCGGAAATAGTAGATCCCAAATTGTTTACCCGGGGCATCCGCGCAGGAAATCCATTGTGCCGGCCAGCGTTTTTTCAGGATATCATTGCTGATGCCATCGCGGAAAACCTGTTGGGCAGAAACCGGCACAATAAAAAGGATAAATGCAGCAAGTGAGATATTAAATTGTGGTTTCAAGGTTAAAGATTTGATCCAGATAATATATTTTAAATATAATTCCTTTTGTTAAAATCCACCTGAAAATTATATATTGAATATTATTTTCTTCAATTTTATTCTATCGACCGATGACCTTTTTTAAATACTTTTAAAATATGAAAAAATCATTTAGCCTTTTTTCCATTATCTTCATTGCCTTTATCGCTCAATTCTGTTCAGCCCCGCAAAAGGAAACAGGCAATCGTGAACTGGATATTAAAAATAAAATATCGAACAGCCTTGAAAACGATATCCTCAAGTACTGGTACCCGAGGGTGATCGACACCGTCGACGGCGGTTATATCTCACGATACACCTACGACTGGAAAGAAGACAGCGTGCAGGATAAATTCCTAGTATTCGAAACCCGGCACATATGGACCACCGCCCAGCTCTATGAATTTATGCCGGAACGAAAGGAATTCCTTCAGTACTCGAAACACGGTTACGAATTCCTGAGAGATTACATGTGGGACGTTGAATATGGCGGATTTTACATCGCCGTGGATAAAAAGGGAAAACCGATGCCCGGCCTCATCGATGGAAAAACAGTATACGGCCAGGCATTTTCACTTTATGGCCTGGCTAAATATTTCATTGTGTCTGGCGACAGCGGGGCCCTGGATCTGGCAATAAAGGAATTCCTGTGGATGGAAAACGGGCCTCATGACCCGGAATATGGCGGGTACTTTGAAGTCCTGGCCCGCGACGGAAAACCCATAACGGAATATAAACCGGGTAACCGGAGCGACAGGAACAGCCAGTTCAACATCGGGTTTAAGGATTTTAATTCCTCCATCCATTTGCTTGAAGCCTTATCCACCTTATACGAGGCTTGGCCTGATCCGCTGGTAAAAGAGCGTCTCGAGGAAATGCTTGTCATTGTTCGTGACAAAATGATCGTTCCAGGGGATTATCTTTTACAGTATTTTTATCCTGATCTCCAGCGTGTGTCCGGTGAGGTGTTGAAGAACAGGACGGGTAACGAACATTGGCTCGGAGAGCCCATCACCTTTGGTCATGATATTGAAACCGCTTTCCTCCTGCTCGAAGCCGCGGAAAGTCTCGGTTGGGAGGAATCCACCGTGATGCCGGTTTGCGAAAGGCTCGTTGAGCATACCATCAAATTCGGTTGGGACCATGCTAACGGCGGTATATTTGATGACGGATCGCATGTCACTCCTGACAGTGTGATTATCATAAGAAACAGCAAGAGCTGGTGGGCAGAGGTAGAATCACTCAATACCTTGCTGCTGATGTCGAAAAAGGTGCCAGAGAAAAAGGATGAATATTTCAATCTCTTCCTGAAGCAGTGGGAATACATCGACACGTACGTAATTGACCATACTCATGGCGAGGTTTTCAGTCATGGCACCGATACCCGGCCGGATACAAAACTACAGCCCAAGGCCCACGGGTGGAAGGCCTCTTACCATACCGTTCGGGCTCTGGTAAACTGCCTGAAGATGCTGGAGGAGTCTCCGGAATAATTAATCGCCCCTGAAGCAATATATTACACTTCCTCGCGAACATCGACCCTGAAGTATATTATTACTTCAGGGCGAACATCGAACATCGAAAATCGAACATCAAAATTCCTTCCTGCAAATTTTGCCTTTCCAGCATAAGTATTTTTTATGCTTAAGGAGCTAAATTAGCGCGCATATCCGCCATGCGTCAATTTCTGATTATTATTTTACTTGTATCTGTTACCGGCTGCAAAGACGAGGACACCTTCCGTCCCGATGTGAAATACATCTATTCTCCGATGTGGAAGATATGGGAAATCAGGTATTTCCATCCCGTGGCCGGGAACGAAAATTTTATTATCCGTACCCGCGACATTGAAATCCGGTACATCTTTACCGAATCCATTGTCTATAAGTCTTTTGACCGCGGAAAAAATTTTATCAGGTATTCGACCCGCCACATTTCCCTCGATTCGATATCTTTTGCCAGCCTCGACAGCACGGAAAGCGGGTCCGAATCCTACCGGGTCAGGAGTATGTTTGTCTCAGGCGACGCTTCGCCCGTTGAAGATTCGCTTCGGAATGAGAGGGATGCCTTATTCCCGGAGATCGGCGGAAAATTGCTGTTCCTGCAGCTTGAAAATAAGAAAAAAACAGTTATTGAAAACCAGGAATATACGGAATTCCTGATGCTTTATAATTAGACATGCTTTTTTTGCAACGCACGAAGACGCTAAGAAATGCCATATTAATTTTTAGAATCAAGGACCATTTCATCAAACTATAAACTATACCAGTAGGTAAGCTTGAGCACAACCGCCCTGTTCTTAGTTGTAAAATCTCCCGGCAGATAATTTTCCGTATAAACCAGGAAAATATCGGATGCCGGCTTGAATCGCCACTGGAACCTCGAATTAATATTGAAGTTATC
>DATDPY010000534.1:0-10733 GCA_035292565.1 Cyclobacteriaceae bacterium
GGTTGATCCATTCGCAAAAACCCTGGCCGGTGAAGGGGAAATAACTTATTACAATAATAGTCCGGATACACTGGGTTCTGTTACATTTTTCCTATACCATGACTTATATGCGAAACGATCGGCCAGGGACGACGATATAAACCCGGCCTTGCTCACCGACGGCGTTGTGATCGAAGAAATCAGGATAGATGATGGGGCTGTTGATATGGAGAATAAATCCGTGGCCCGGAGAACAGGCACACGACTGATCCTGTACCTCGGCAAGCCGCTCGATCCGGATTCATCCGCAAAGTTTTTTTTCCGCTGGCGCTTCACCATTCCCGGTGATGGGTTTGAGCGCAGCGGCGCCTACGACAGCACGTCCATGTTCATTGCCTACTGGTATCCCGAAGTGGCCGTCTATGACGATATCGACGGCTGGGACAGAACCGATTACACCGGTGGTGTGGAATTCTATCACGATTACTCGGATTTCCGGATTCGAATTGAAGTCCCTGAAAATTTCCTTGTCTGGGCATCGGCCGCGCCTTCGAATCCGGAAGAGGTTTACCCTGACCTGATAATGAAAAAACTGATTGAAGTAAACGAGAATAAAGCAACATCAATAGTGAATGAAGACGACCTCAGGCAGGGGATCCGGACGGGCGGCATATGGAAATATGAGGCAAGGAATTTCCCGGATTTCAGTTTTGCCCTGAGCGATCACTACCTTTGGGATGCCAGGTTGTTCAAGAGCGATACCAGGTATTTCCTGAATACGGTTTACCCGGTTTATCAGAAAGGGTTTTCAGTCGTATCCCAGGCTTCATACGAGGCACTTGGTGTTTTTACAGGCTCCATGCCGGCTTTCCCGTTTCCATTTAAATATTTTACGGCTTTCAATGGCCTGCACGGGGGAGGCATGGAATTCGCAGGAATGATCAACGACACATTCAGCGATTCGGCCAGGATGCAGTCGACGAGAACGAACCTCGAGCTTAATCGCGGACTAACCTATCATGAGATGTTCCACCAGTATTTCCCTTTTTATATGGGCATCAATGAGAAAAAATATGCCTGGATGGACGAAGGCTGGGCGACCTTTACCAATTTCCTGCATCGCGGATCGTCCCGGAGAATGGATCTTTCCTCGTCTGCAAGGCTGTCCTCCCCTCCCATAATGGTCCCATCCAATATCACGCCCAGGAATTTTTACCTGAATTCTTATACCCTGGCGGCCTGTTCCTATTACATGCTGCAACAACACCTGGGTGATCGGACATTTGTTGAATGCCTGCAGGAATATATAAACCGGTGGAAACAAAAACATCCCACACCTTACGATTTCTTCAACACCTTCAGCAATGTATCCGGCCAAAACCTTGACTGGTTCTGGAAGAGTTGGTATTTCGACTGGGGGTACATGGACCTGGGAATTAACAGTATCAGCGGCAGCACCGTTGAAATCCAGAATTACGGCGGGAAGCCGGTCGCCGCAAATGTTATACTCACTTATAAAGACGGGTCCCCAGGAGAACTAAGCATTCAACCTTCCGTATGGAAGGAAGATCATAAATACTTTCTGTCAATTCCCGGAAAGAAGAAACCCGTAAAGGCTGAAATTTTTGTCCCGAGATGGGGTGATGCTGTGAAGGAGAATGATATTCTCTATTTAGAGGTTTCTAAAAAGTAAATAATATTTGGCAGTCAACAAGAATTTCATTCGTTTATTCCGACATTATTGGGGACACAGAAGGAACCTGCAACCTGCAACCAGTACACCGGTTAGTAATAATGCAGTTGTCAGTTGGCAATTTCGATGTCCTCGAGGAAATCGTTTACTACTTCTTATTGATCTTATCCAACACCTCCATCACTTCCCTCACATGTTTTTCCGAATTTTTCAGCAGCGTCATTTCCGATCCATTCAGCTTCAGCTCGATGATGCGTTCAATTCCGTTCTTCCCCAGGATAACCGGCACACCGAGGTAACAATTCCTGATCCCATATTCACCTTCAAGGTTCACGCAAACCGGGAAGACCCTGCGCTGGTCTCTCACGATGGCTTCGGCCATCTGGGCGGCAGCCGCACCCGGCGCATACCAGGCTGAAGTTCCCATGAGCTTGACGAGCTCCCCGCCGCCGAATTTGGTCCGCTCAACAATTTTATCGAGGGTTTCCTGGTCGATCATTTCCAGGACCGGAATGCCCGATACGGTGGTATACCGGGGCAGGGGAACCATCGTGTCGCCATGGCCCCCCAGGATCATCGCCTGGATTTCCTTGGCTGAAACATTGAGGGCTTCGGCCAGAAAGGCCCTGAATCTTGCCGTGTCGAGTATGCCTGCCATGCCCATGACCTTAGTCCTGGGAAACCTCGATACGAGATGGGCCTGGTACGTCATCACATCGAGAGGATTGGAGATTACGATGATGATGGCATTGGGAGAATATTTAATTACATTTTCGGTTACCGTTTTCACGATCCCTGCATTCACCTCGATCAGGTCGTCGCGGCTCATACCCGGTTTCCGGGGCAAGCCGGATGTAATGACCACCACGCTCGAACCGGCAGACTTGCCAAAATCGTTTGTATATCCAATCGTACGGGTGTCATACAGGTCAATCGGCGCCTTTTGCCATATATCGAGGGATTTGCCTTCGGCCAGACCTTCCTTGATATCTAGCAATATCACCTCACTGGCAACTTCCCGCGCGGCGAGAATATCCGCACAGGTAGCTCCAACATTTCCTGCCCCAATCACGGTAACTTTTATCATTTTATGGTTCTGTTAATAGATACATTCAGCCTTTAGTGAACGGCAAAATTAATTTTATCTTACAAGATAAAAAATTCTGTTAGTTATTTACAAATAAATATTTTTATAACACCTGACGAAACGCCAAGGTTCAATTGCCAAATTTCAAAAAAAATACAATAACCAAATCAAAAGCACCAAATTAAGAACATCCATCTTTGAAAAAAGACACTGTATTACGAATAACAACCCTGGCTACCAAACGAATTTATTGTTAATTACTTCTATGAAAAGAACACTATCAACCAGATAAAATTCGTGACTTAAATTTTAATATACTGAATTTTCAAGGATCCTTTTTTTTCGAGATCTTTACGATAATTGATGAGAGAATCAGCTTTAATTCAATAGCCTCTTTTAGTAAAAGTTCAAAATCTTTATCGACCGATTCATCCGTAAGAATCAGGCGCAGCCAATAAGCCGACTCCTTTGCTTCTTTTCGAGCAATTCTAAGATGTAATAAACAATCTTTCTTCCCTAAAGATTCATTTGCTTCAATATAATTCGAGCCGATAGAAGAAGATGATCGAATTAGCTGATGCAGATATATTCCGTTTGAAATATTTGTTTTGGCCTTCCTTGCGAGGAAAGCAGTTTGTTTGGAGAATAAGAAAGTTCTTTCCTCCAGGTTATATGTTTTCATAGCTGGTAAATTTATCTGTCGAAATTAATATTTTTTTGTAACTTTCAAACGAAATTACAAAGACAGAAATCCAGTCTGAAAATGTGAAGATAATTCCGGTTCCGAATTTGAGATTTCGGTCTTTGGTATTGGTATTTGTTTGTTATTTGAATTATGATTTTTGGTGTTTTGACCAAATTTCTGGTAAATTATTCACTAGCGGACATATTCGATCTTCAGCACCCTCTTCGTTTCATCGGTTACTTTAAAATCTTCACTGATCCTGTATCCCGCAACCCAAACGATGGCTTCATTACTGGTGATTACCCGAACGTTTCGTTTCATGCTTCGCGGGATCTTGTGATTGATCATGAAGTCACTGAGCTTTTGCTCGCCTTTCATTCCAAACGGCCTGAAACGGTCTCCGCGTTTCGGGGCCCGGATCACCAGTGGATAGTTCAGCTTCATCTCATCGAGCAGGGCAATATTTGGCGGGAATTTCAGGTTATCGGGCCGGGCAACCAGGTTAATGACGTATTGATCTCCCTGCCCTGTATCCAGGAGACTCTGACCTTTAGCAATCCGCCATGAGACTTCCGGGCCTTGCCGGACCGGCTCAATGACCAGCCTGTTCCTGTCGCAGGTGATCAGGTGCGACCCTGAATGGAATTGGGCTCCCGGTTGTTTTCCGGAAGCCTGCAGGATCCACAACGCCTGGTCAAACGAAAAGCCATATTCCCTGATCAAAAAATGAAGCAGGACCGGTTCATTCCAATTCCTGATCTCTTCCATGTCAAGGAAAATTCTGTTACGCTCCTTTTTCACCATTCGGGGATGGTTCATCCCGATCCATTTCGTTATGAAATTCTCGGAACTTTCCACCCTGCCCATTACGGCGGATAAAGTCTTCAGGAAATTCGGGTTAAGTTTCATGAACACGGGTACCACTTTGTGCCTGATCAGGTTCCGGCTGTATTTCAGCGAAAGGTTCGACGAATCCTCCCTCCACGAAATGTTATTTATTCTCGCATAATCGAAGATCATTTCGCGGGTGGCAGATAACAGCGGCCTGATAACATGACCGGTCTTTACCGCGATTCCCCTCAGCCCACTGATCCCGGTCCCCCGCGATAAATTGAACAGGAATGTTTCGGCAGCGTCGTTCAGGTTATGGGCCGTGGCTATGCTGTGATACTTTTCCTTCTTCCTGACCGATTCAAAGAACCCGTACCTTAATTCCCTGGCTGCAACCTGAATGGAAGTACCTGTGCGCCGCGAATATTCTACCGTATCGAACCGCTTCGTATGGAGAGGGTAATTATTTCGGCCGGCGAATTTCCTGATGAATTTTTCATCGGCATCGGATTCTTTCCCGCGCAGCGTGAAGTTGCAATGAGCAATGCCGAAGGAAAAGCCCGCCTTCGCGAACAGATCAAGCATAACCATGGAATCCACTCCGCCGCTCACCGCCAACAGCACCTTGTCGCCCGGTGAAAACAATTTTTTCGACTTTATATATTTTACAAATTCACCGATCATATTATAAAGTTATCCATTTTTAGTTCCAATTTTGATAATTAAATCTTTATCATAAAGCCGCCAGGCAATCGGTTATTTTGAGAAATTCATTGAATATTGTTTTTCTTGCCGTGGCAATGATTTTGCCGGTATTTTCCGCATTCGCCCAGCAAAGGATCAGGCTCAGGTCATCGGATTCTGTTGAGGGCGGCCGGAGAGACGGCGAGCGGTATAACAAGGTAACGGGGAACGTCAGGTTCATCCAGGGCACAACGGAGATCTCCTGCGATTCCGCTTTTTTTTACAGGCGGGAAAACTCCTTGGAAGCATTCGGGCATATCCACATATTCGATCAGAAGGATTCCACCTCGATCAGGTCGGACCGGTTATATTATTCCGGCGATATGAGACAGGCACAGTTAAGGGACAATGTCATTTACATCGACGATTCCGTTATCCTGTATACCGATAACATGGATTACAATATGATTGACAAATCGGCGCATTACTTCAACGGGGGGCGGATCCTGAACGGCAGGAACGAGCTTACGAGTTCTTCTGGGTATTACGATTCGAATTCGAAGAATATGCGATTTTATAAAAAAGTAGTCTTCGAAAATCCGGAAAATACCCTGAAAGCCGACACATTATATTATAACCTGCTATCCGATATTGCCAGGACCGAAGGCCCCACAACGATCATATCGGCAGACGGGCAAACCGTATATTCCGAGCAGGGCGGGGAATTCCTTATGCAGTCGAGACGAATTACGATCCAATCGGGTACGATTGAAACCGAATCCTTCATCCTGAAAGGCAACAGGCTGTTTGATGATAAATCGAGGGGGATAAACCGCGCGGAGGGGGATGTATATATGTACTCGAAGGCAGACGATATCATCATAACCGGCGACCATGCCGAAAATGACCAGGTCAACAAAATAACGAAAGTATACGGCAACCCTGTTATGAAGAAAATTTTCATGCAGGATACCCTCTACCTGGCCGCCGACACCCTGGTCTCGGTAGACATTAAGGCCGACAGCGGCAGGTATCTCCTCGCCTACCATCATGTCCGTTTCTTCCGGACCGACCTCCAGGGAATTGCCGATTCGCTATGCTATGATATCAATGATTCCATCCTTTACCTTTTTAACGATCCCGTCTTATGGAATACAGGGAACCAGATTGAAGCGGATTCCATCAATATCATTTTCCGGGAAAACCAGATTGAAAGGATGAATCTTACGGACAACGCCTTTATCGTTCTGACCGATACGGTTGGAAATCTTAACCAGCTAAAAGGCAAAATCATGACGGGGCACTTCGAAAATAATATCATTGACAGACTCGACGTTGACGGCAACAGCGAATCCCTGTTCTATGCGCTTGACGAAGAGGACAACTCCCTCACCGGGATTAACAGGATATTATGCAGCAGCATGGCGATCCGTTTTGTCAACAGCAAGGCCGACAATATGACGTTCTACACAAACCCGGAAGCCAGATTTATCCCCCCTCACCAGATTGCCGAACCTGATCGTCATCTTGCAGGATTTAACTGGCGTCAGGATGAAAGGCCCACGCTGCAGGACGTGCTCGAACCAATCCCGGCAGAAGATTCCATGTCGGAAGAAACGACGAAAGAAATAACGGCGGAGAAATAAACAATATTTCTGATTTTTGGCCAGCCTTCGTTACACTCACAATTTCATTAAAGGTATGATGTACTCTCTTCACAAGGCATGCCTTCGATTTTAAGAACTCAGGCTTTCAAAATCGAACATCGCACATCACACATCGAACATCGAACATCAAATAGATTTGTTAATTCCCCGAAGCGCGGGAGTTCATTTGTGTCATAACATTCCGGCATGGCATCATCGATACCAGTGAAGCGCATGATCATAATTTTATTCGTGCATTCGTGGCAAACAAACAGTATTTGTATTTGGCTTTACGACCAGCATCAGATTGGCTCAATCCGCGTTCCTTTATCAAAAGCATGCCTTCGATTTTAAGAACTCAGGCTTTCAAAATCGAACATCGCACATCTGCCTGCTGAAGTTTCAACGATGGAAGGTCGAACATCATTCCTGTAATCGGGGATGAATCGCGAGATATATTCTATTAAAGAAACTTTACCGGACAATAGTAAATCGGCATTTAAAAATCAAACTGGTTAAAATATAACAAGAGAATAATATTATACGCTTTTTCCCGTATTGATCAGAAAAGGGGGTGTAATCGCATGCCTCCCGGAGAGCGAATAAAATTGCGATTCTTTATGTTTAGGCTTATATTTGCACCCTTATGACCCTACACCCCCGGTTAAGTTATATCATCTTATTATTTATTGCTTTTTATTCTGCTTCCTGCAGCAAATTCCGCAAGATCCAGAAAAGCAATGACTGGGAATTGAAATACCGGGCAGCCATGGAATATTATGAAAACAAGGAATATTACAAGGCAAGTACCTTGCTGGAAGAACTGTTGCCTATCATCCGGGGCAGGCCGGAAGCCGAAAAGGCCCAGTTTTATTTCGCCTACTCCTATTATTACCAGAAACAATATTTATTAAGCGCCCATTATTTCCAGACATTCTTCGAGCTTTATAGCCGGAGCGAATATGCCCAGGAAGCATTCTTCATGTATGCCTATTCGCTCTACCTCGATTCCCCCAATTACAACCTCGACCAGTCGAATACGATCGAAGCCATTCAAGCCATCCAGACTTTCCTGAATAAGTATCCCCGAAGCAAATACAGGGAACAGGCCAATTTGCTCATCGATGAAATGCAGGTGAAACTGGAAGAAAAAGCATACCAGAATGCCTACCTGTATTACAGGCTCCAAAAGTACCTTGAAGGAGAGGGATTAAAGGCTGCGCTGATCGCGTTTGAAAATTTTCAGAACGATTATCCCGACTCCCGGTTTAATGAAAAGATCTGCTACCTGAAGGTCGAATGTTCATACAGGATTGCCCGGAAGAGCATCCGGAGCAGGCAAAAAGAAAGACTGGAAAGAACCATTGAATACTATCTTTATTTCATCGATAAATTTCCCCAAAGCCCGATGTTGAGGGATGCGGAAAATATTTATTCCAATTGCCTTGACGACCTTGAAAAACTGAATCAAAATAATCTGTAATTTCTGATAAATTATGTCAATCAACGCATCATTAGTCACAAGAGACACGGATAAGCTGGCAGACACCACCAACAATGTATATATGTCGGTGGCAATCATTGCAAAACGTGCAAGGCAGATCTCATCCAAGATGAAGGAAGAGCTCAGTCAGAAACTTGCTGAATTCGCCTCGACCGTCGACAACCTGGAAGAAGTATTTGAGAACCGGGAACAGATCGAAATTTCGAGGTTTTACGAAAGGATGCCGAAACCCACGGCCGTATCCACGGAAGAATTCATTAACGGCAAGCTAAATTTCCGTTTTGCAGAGGTCGAAGAGGAGAAGAAAGATTACCTGTAATCCATGCTTCAGGGTAAGAAAATATTGCTGGGGATCACCGGCAGTATTGCCGCATATAAATCTGCGGTCCTTGCAAGGCTGCTTGTAAAGGAAGGCGCCGAAGTAAAGGTCATCATGACGCCGGCGGCCCACGATTTTATTACCCCGCTTACCCTGTCAACCTTATCCCGTAATCCTGTACTTACTCAATTCGCCGCTGCCGATTCCGGACAGTGGAACAGCCACGTAGAACTGGGCATGTGGGCCGATGTTTTTCTTATCGCACCTGCCAGCGCCAACACCATGGCAAAATGTGCAAGGGGCATGTGCGATAACTTGCTGACTGCCGTATATCTGTCGGCACGGTGCCCCGTGATCTTTGCTCCTGCTATGGACCTCGACATGTACAATCATCCTTCGACCGGTTCCAATATGACCATGCTGGAAGGCCGGGGCAATTATATCATCCCGGCGGCGACAGGAGAACTGGCCAGCGGCCTTACCGGCCAGGGGCGCATGACGGAACCTGAGCATGTTGTTTCCTATGTAAACCAGTTCCTGGATAGGCACAACAGTCTTTCCGGTGAAAAGATCATGGTCACTGCCGGACCAACCCGGGAGCCGGTCGACCCGGTCAGGTTCCTGGGAAACCAGTCATCTGGGAAAATGGGCCTCGCCATAACGCGTGAACTTTCCTTGCGCGGCGCAGAGGTAAAGCTCATTCTGGGACCCGTCGGGCAGGTTCCTGTAATTCCCAACACCGAAATTTTCAATGTTGTTACGGCATCGGAAATGTATGGCGTATCCAGGAAAATATTTCACGACTGCAAAGCGGCTATCTTTTCCGCGGCTGTTGCCGATTACCGGCCGGAAAATGTCCTGAGCCAGAAACTGAAAAGGAAAGAGGAAAGCATTGATCTTAAGCTTGTTAAAAATCCCGATATTGCCGGCGAACTTGGAAAGATCAAAACCAGCGAACAGGTCACTGCGGGGTTTGCCCTCGAGTCGTCCAATGCCCTGGAACATGCCAGAGAAAAACTGAAATCAAAATATTTTGATTTTATTGTCGTTAATTCACTGGAAGATGAAGGCGCCGGGTTTGGCCACGATACAAACAAGATCAGTATTCTCGATAAATCCGGCGACTGGAAAGATTTTCCGGTTAAATCCAAACGGGAGGTCGCCATGGATATTGTTGATCACCTTGCCGGCTTATTATGACAATAAACAGGTTTAATATTTTTTTAATTTTATCTTTCCTGCAGCTGCCATCCATCGCCCAGGAGCTTAATTGTGTTGTAAAGGTAAATGCCGACCGGGTGCAAACCACCGATCGGTCGATATTCACCGATATGGAAAAAGCCTTTTCGCAGTTCATGAGCACGACCCGGTGGACGAATGATACCTATCAGCAGGCGGAAAAGATCCATTGCAGCCTGAATATTACCATTGAAAGCATGCCCTCGATCGGGAGCTTTAATGCCACAGTCCATATTCAGTCGGCCCGCCCGGTGTTTGATACCAATTATGAAACCCTTCTCCTGAATTTTGCGGACCGCGACTGGCAATTCGAATATACTGAATCATTGCCCCTGGAATATGTTGAGAATGTATACACTTCCAACCTGGTGTCTATACTTTCATATTATGCATACGTGGTATTGGGATTCGACTACGATTCATTCGGAAAGCTCGGCGGCGACCCATGGTACAATAAGGCATTGAATATAGTAAACCTGGCCCAATCTTCGAACAGAACCGGGTGGCAGGCCCTCGACAGCAACCGGAACCGTTACTGGCTGGTCGAAAACCTCATGAACCAGCAAATGTCGCCGGTAAGGGAGGGGTTATATAATTATCACAGGCTTGGGCTCGACCGGTTCAATGAAGACCAGGACCTTGCCAGACAGCAGGTGCTTAACGTGCTGAGGGAAATCCAAAAAGTAAATAACCAGCGGGCTAATTCTATCCTGATCATTTCATTCTTCGATGCAAAAGCCGACGAATTGCTCCAGATTTTTTCAAGAGGGGCAATGCAGGCTCGGAGGGAAGCTTACGAAATTATTACCAGGATCGATCCAACCAAAACCGACAGGTTCCAGGCCATCCTTAAGAATTAATTTTGTATATTCAGGGCACGATAATCGGTTATGCGGCCATGATTTTATTGCATTAATTCTTCGGGCTTTTTTAGTCATTGTTCTCATAATGCTGAAGCGCCTCTTTATTCAGAATTACGCCCTGATCCGGCATCTGGAGATCAGTCCCTCCGGCCGGCTGAATATTATTACGGGAGAAACCGGTTCCGGGAAATCTATTATGATCG
>DATDPY010000535.1:0-5128 GCA_035292565.1 Cyclobacteriaceae bacterium
ATTGTGATCTTGACAATTACAATTAACAAAACAAAAAACCCCGAAAAAAGTATTTTCTTATCTTTTTCGGGGTTCTTTTTTTACAATTTCTTTTGCTCCTTATCTCATTTTCAATCAGTTAGAAATTACAAGTGGTCCCTATTTATTCGCCTTGTGAACCTTGAAGGCCTGGTTGAATCTTTTTACGGGATCTTTGACCATGAGAAGGTAATAACCGGCCGGGAGTTCCTTCACGCCGATGCGGAAATAATCTTTCTCGATCTCTTCAGTCTCAATCTTAATGCTGGTGCCAATGATATTGAAAAGTTCAAATTCCACTTTTCCGAGGTCGCCGGTTTCAATCCTTACGAAAATGTTTTCAATAGCCGGGTTCGGGAAGACATCAATCCTTGGCCTGGGAATACTGTTGTCTGCCTGGAACGAAACAGCCCGGGGTGCGCGGTCGTTTTCCAGGACTGATTGGGCGGATGCAGCGGAAATTGATAAAAATAAACAGATTACAACTGGTATAAATCTCTTCATAGAATCCACCACCTTGGCCGAAATATAAAATAATACCTAATAGAAAGCAAATTTTATTCCAATCCTTAAAACAATAATAATATTGTTTTCCCGTTCATAATCTTCATTTATTTCAACGTGAATAATAATATTTTGTTAGGGAAATTAACAAAATATAACAATTTTATATAATTATTGTACAATTTCAAGATGATTTTGGAGAATTGTTAAGCATTAAAGTGGCTATCTGGCCATTTTAAAAGCCTCCGGCAGGGATTCAATAATATCAGAGGCAATCATTCCTTCATATCCCCTGGTTTCCAATGCGATATCTCCGGCCAAACCATGCAGATAAACGGCCAGTATGGCGGCCTCTGAGGGGCTGTATTTCTGCCCAAGCAATGCGGTGATGATCCCGGTAAGCACATCTCCGGCTCCTCCGGTAGCCATTCCCGGATTACCCGTATTGTTGAAAAAGATCGTGCCGTCAGGAAGTGAAATGGAGGTATTTGCACCTTTTAGGACAATGATGATATTAAGCCGTGAGGAAAGGTCCCTCTGTTTTTGAAGTCTTTCGAAATGATTTGTGCATGGCCCGGCCATCCTTTCGAATTCACGGTGATGGGGCGTAAAAATGCTTTGGGGAGGAAGCTTATCGAGCAGGAAACTATTCCGGGATAATATATTCAGGGCATCAGCATCGAATACGATGGGAGCCAGGGAGTTTTCAAGAAGTTTGCCCAGCATATTCACGGTCTTATCATGGGTGCCAATGCCCGGACCGATTCCGATAGCGTTGTATCCTTCGAGTCCGGGGTAACCTGCGATCAGGCTTTTTCCGCTGTCAACCGAAACCATGGCCTCTGGTACGGAAGTTTGCATGATCTCATAGCCGCACTCGGGGATATGCATGGTTAAAAGTCCCGTCCCCGATCGGATGCAGGCTTTGGCGCTCAACACCGCGGCTCCCATTTTACCATAGCTCCCGGAGATTATCAGGACCTTGCCTGCATCGCCTTTGTGGACGAATTTTTTTCTTCGCTTCAGGTGAGTTTGGGCATAAACGGAACTCACCATAATATCCGTACATTTAATATTTTCGATAAAATTCCTGTCGATCCCGATGTCTGCAATTTCCCATTTCCCGGTATAAGGCTCATTTTCAGGTATGAGGAAGGCGAGCTTTGGAAACTGGAATGAAATCGTCAATTCCGGCTGGATGATACAATCGCCTTCGGAAGGCTGGTCTGCGCGCAGTCCGCTGGCTATATCCACTGCAACTGTCTTTGCTCCGCTATTATTGATTGCCCGGATGACATCGGCAAACAGGCCTGTTACCGGTCGGGAAAGTCCCGATCCGAACAGGGCATCGATGACAATATCATTTTTGGAAATGGCCGGGATGTCGTTTTTATTTCTTATTTCCGACACACTAATGATTTTATTTAACTTCCCGAGATTGACCTGGAAGTCGGGGCTGGCCTGATCGCCCGTAATGACCGTATAGGCCGTTACCGTGTAACCTTTTAGGTGGAGCAACCGGGAAATTGCGAGGCCATCTCCCCCGTTATTTCCCGTTCCGCAAAACGCCTTAACTGCCGATCGAGGGGAAATATATCTTGAAAATATTTCAGTGAAAGCCTGTGATGCCCTTTCCATCAATTCAATGGAAGCGATGGGTTCGTTCGCTATCGTATATGCGTCGGCTTCCCTGATCTGTTTGGCGGATAAAATCTTCATCGTTTTCCCGCCCGGCGTTAAATTTCGGGAACGGAATAATTTCTGGTATGTAGCCGGAATCCCGGCAAACTTTGTTTAGTGCGAAAATTTCGGCTCGAGTTCCTTGATGATTTTCACCAGGTCTTCATCGTTAATCTCCTTCTGTTTATCGGCGACTTCGATGAATTTTTCATAGATCTTCACCAGGTCATCCTTTTCAAAAGTATATCCAAGCTTTTCAAGGCGATATAACAGTGCGTGTCGGCCGCTGCGGGCGGTTAGCACGATGCTGGCGGGTTTTGCCCCAACTACTTCAGGATCGATCACCTCATAGTTTTCCCTGTTCTTGATCCAGCCGTCCTGGTGAATCCCTGAAGAATGGAGAAAGGCATTTTTCCCGACGATGGATTTATTGGCCTGGACAGGCATCTTCATCAATTTCGAAACCAGAGCGCTTACCGGCACCAGTTTCTGGGTTTTAATGCCGGTTTCAAGGCCAAGGTGTTTATGGCTGTAAAGGATCATAACGGTTTCCTCAAGCGATGTATTCCCTGCGCGTTCACCCACTCCGTTCATGGTGACTTCCGCCTGGCGGGCGCCGTTCACCAGTCCGGCTATCGTGTTGGAAGTGGCCAATCCCAGGTCGTTATGGCAATGAATGGCAAGGGTTACCTTGTGGATGTTGGGGACCTGCTCGATGATATATTTTATTTTTTCACCGAATACCCATGGCAGGTTGTATCCGGTGGTATCCGGAATATTGATTACTGTTGCCCCGGCATCAATTACGGATTCAATGACATTACACAGGTATTCGAGGTTGGCCCTGCCCGCATCTTCCGCATAAAACTGTACATCCTCCACGTATTTTTTGGCGTATCTTACTGCGGCCACTCCCTGTTCCAGCACCTTATCGCGGGTCGACTTTAACTTGGTATATACATGGAGATCGGAAACGCCGATACCCGTATGTATCCTTTTTCTTTTTGCATTCTTAAGGGCTTCGGCTGCTATGTCGATGTCGCGATCCAGCGCTCTGGTAAGCCCGCATATAATCGATTCCTTAATAATTTTGGTAATTTCGACCACGGATTTAAAATCGCCCGGGCTTGAAATCGGGAAACCGGCCTCGATGATATCCACGCCCATACTTTCCAGTGCCTGGGCTATTTCGATCTTTTCTGCGGTATTCAACTGGCATCCCGGTACCTGCTCCCCGTCACGAAGCGTTGTATCAAAAATGTATACTCTTTCGTTCATCAGAATTTAATTAAGTAATAGCAATATTATACCAATGATAAAACAGTTAATATATTTTTTTTCAGAAATATTCCGAAACCGAAGTGGATTATTCTTCCCCAGGATGAGTAATTAACCCGGTAAATAGTATGCCGCCCGTGAATTCCTCACAGATCAGAAACAGGAACGGTCGGTCAACGATGATGGAATTATATCCGCTTCCACTATTCTGAATTGCCGGGATTGATTGGATATCTGTTGCCTGAAGGCCAACCGAAATGGAGGATTTCTGTATGAAATCGGAGATGAAAATTTCCTGATCATCAAAATAATACCTTAACGTCACAATAGGAACTGATATTCCTGATTGCGGGAAAATTTTCTTTAATCTTACCTCCTTATCCAGGTCCAGTTCAGGAACGAATAATTCATATTTTCCTTTCGCGTTCATCCTTCGGTACTTTTCTATTAAATCCGGGTTAACTTTTTCAACCAGGTCCCCAAGCATACCCGGATGATCAGGCATTAATATAATCAGGTGAAATTTTCCCGTACCCAGGGGCAGGTCAACGACGGTAACCTGATCACCGGCATAGTATCCTATGCTGTCGGTTTCCAGACGGAACAATCCGGAATTCTGACGGGATCCGTCAGGCAAAATAAAACGATAACCGGGGAGGCTTACGGGATCACAGTGAAGAGCGCCGGAAAGATCAATATGCATGGTATTGATAATATAGGAGCGATCGCGGGGATTGAGTTCACCGATGACAGTCCTCATATTTCCTGCTGTCGTTACAGAAGCCCATTTATTTATTGTTCTGACGGCGTTGTCGCTTTCAAAGTTCAACAAATCGACCTGCGCCGAATAGTAGGCCATTAGTTTATCGCCAATGAGCTGGTTAATCGTATATTGATTATTGATCCAGAAGCTGTTTCCTCCTGTGAAATGTACGCTCCTGTCGATTTTCCCGATTAACTCCGAAAATTTATAATATGCCCTGTTGATCTGTATATCCTCAATCCCGGCAATGCCAAGAAAATTCTTCAGTTCCTCCTTCGGCTTTTCCTCGATCACATTTAACGCCATGCCAACTCCGTTTCCAATACCGATGGGGGAGTAGAAAAGATTTTCCCCGGGGTCCTGGCGATATAATTGCCGCAATAATTCAAATGAAAATTCATTCGATGATTTCAGGAGTTGCTGTTCCTGGCTGCTCAGGTATTCTGTAATATTGGGGGCAACAGGTTGTGGTATTTCCTCAAGACATGATGTCAAAAGCAAAACCGTCAATAAATAAAGTAATCTGATCTGGTTGTTCATGACCAATTAGGATGCGGAACAGGACAATTATAGCGAATTTTCATCTAATTTTCACGGGCTGCAGGCTCAAAAACGAGTCCCGGCGCCCGGGGCTACCTGTCGACCTCGCCGAGCACCAGGTCGATTGAACCAATTATGGCGATCAGGTCAGCCACCATCCCACCTTTTGCAATTTCAGGCAACACCGAAAGATTTACAAAACAGCATGACCTTGCCTTGCAACGAAAAGGGATATCACTATTATCCGCAGCCCTGAAAAAAAATCCCAGTTCTCCTTTCGGATTTTCAGCCCTTGCATACAGGTCCTGTTTCCTTACCCTCAGTTTTTTCGGAATAGCCATCCGG
>DATDPY010000536.1:0-4623 GCA_035292565.1 Cyclobacteriaceae bacterium
AGGCGTGTTCCTTTGTAAATAATGGTGTCGATATCGGATATCAGTCCCAGTCGAGTTTTGCGGGAGCCTTCGATGAACCCGAATATCTGGATGTTTTCTGCAAGATCGATCTCCGGAACAAAAAGCTGGAGAAACGGGTTGAATTTCCGGAAGGTAATATTATATTTCAAATTATAATTTTCTGCATCATCATCGTGATTTTGATCAAAGTATTCCGCATTCTGCGCAGAGTCATTCCTGATCAGTAATTTATATTCGTTTAGTATTTTCGGAATATTCCTGATGGTTGTCGTGTAATCGAAATCCCCCTGGATACTGATATTGAACAAGTCGGAATCAAATGAAAAATTCCTTGTGGAATCGGTATTTGATGAAAGAAGATTCATGTGGTCGATGGTAATACCGTTGTCCCCGTAAACGAAATTTGTATTTTCCGCTGTCAGTGATCCCGTTAAACTGTCGATGTGGAGACCGTTGAAATCTACATCAAAATCGGACGATAGATATGCAAATTTTTTCGTGATATTAAGCGGTTGGAGGAAGGCAGTATCCAGCCGGGCCTTAATTTTTAATTTTTCCCGGTTTTTCTCAAGATTAACATTCGCTAACGCGTGGAATTTAAGGTTGGGATCGTTGATACTTAAGAATCCCTCAAAAATGTTTCTCGACAACCTCCCATCGGTTTGGATTCCTGTATAATCATACCGGTGTATTCCTATTCTGTCGATTGTAGCTTTCAGGTTAAAATCCATTTTTTCCAGCCCGACGCCTTTGCCCCTGATGTATCCATTCATATCCAGCATTTGTAAAAAATTTTCATTATTAAACAGTTTGCCGATGTCGAAGTTTCTGGTTACGAGGTTCCCAATGTAATTCGGAGTGTTTTCCTTCCCGCTTATCTTGATGTTGATATCCGAATCAATGTCACCGATTTGTGTGAAAAATTTGGCGAAGGCGACAAAATCGTTAGGGAATCCGGTAAACCGTCCGATAAAACTGGAATTCCCGAAGGTATTGCTTATGTTCCATGCGTTTGCGGGGATAAAAAAATTTAGATCTTCGGGATTGAGTACAGAGTTCCTGATTTGAATATCCATAAAGGTATTTTGGAAATTCGGGAGTCCGTTTAGATATAAGTTGCCGGTAATCCTTGAAATATTCCCCGTCATCAGGGTGAAATCCCTTAAATCGAAGCTATTGATCCTGCCGCTGAACTTTCCTTTCAGGTCGAATGATTCATCAATATTCCGGAAGTAGGGGGCGAATAATGCGAGATCACCGGATTCGATTTTCGACTTCTTTACCTCAGCAGAAATAGTAACGCTGTCGTTGAAGGATTTGAAGGCCTGAAGATGATTGTATTGAAAGGCAAATCCGGCTTCGATCCGGCTATGGCCTGCATCCAAAATGAATTCCATAAACGACATGGAAGAATCTGAAATGGAATAGAGCGCTTGTAAAGAATTTACGTTTAAATCAGTAGCAGAATCTGCAAATGAGAGATCGTTTACCCTTAATGAAAATTCACCGGCGTAGGATTCCAGCCTGCCCAGGTCAGCCTCTATGCTCCGGAGTTTAAATTGATTATAGTTGAATTTGGTACGGATTGAATCCTTATACGGATCGCTAAGTGTGAAAGATGAATTATGCAATTCGGCGCTCTGGATAACGAATTTTGATTTGCCTTTCTTTTTTCCTGGAGAATCGGATAATGCTTTGATCCTTTTCACAAACAACCCCAGGTTATAATCCTCATCCGGGTTCTGCCGGACCATCCTGACATCACAGTGTTCCCCGATAAGTTTTGTCAACACGATGGTCTTATCCCTGAACAGGGATGAGGGATTAAATCTTCCCCTGATTTTATCGGCTGCGATAAGGATTTCGCCTTTGTGATCGATGATCCGGATATTTGTTAATACAATATCACCAAACCAGTTAATATTAATTCTTTCGATGGTGATCTGCATCCCGATTTTTCGGGAAAGATAAGATGCAAAAAACTGCCCGGTTTTTGTCTGTACTGTGGGAAACTGGTATGTCGCTATGATTCCGACCAGGAGAGTGCTTGCCAGAATTAAGGCCATTAAAATGATCTTAACTGCGGTTCCTTTATAGGATCCCCATAGCATTAGTCGGAATATGTTTCTTCCAGGTCTCAATGAATCCGGTCAATTTATGGACCGATTGTTGAAATTTTATATTGTATTTTTACAAAAATACCGAATTAAAGTCCAATTAACCCATTTTGAACCATCCAATGGATATCAAATTGCTTGCCATAGAATCGTCATGCGATGAAACCTCGGCAGCTATATCCCATAATGGACGGATATTAAGCAATGTGGTTGTTAGCCAGGCTATCCATGAAATTTACGGCGGCGTTGTTCCCGAGCTAGCGTCACGGAGTCACCAGCGGCATATTATCCCGGTTGTTCATGCTGCCCTGGAAAAGTCCGGTATCGATAAAAAGGACCTGACAGCCGTTGCCTATACAAGAGGGCCCGGATTGTTGGGATCACTGCTGGTGGGTGCTACTTTTGCCAAGGCATTTGCCGCCGCGCTGGAGATCCCGGTCATCGAGATTAACCATATGCAAGCCCATATCCTGGCACATTTCATCGACGATCCAAAACCGGAATTTCCTTTTCTATGCCTGACCGTTAGCGGAGGGCATACGCAGATCGTCCAGGTAAATGACTTGTTAAAGATGAAAATCCTGGGCGAAACCATTGATGATGCTGCCGGCGAAGCTTTCGACAAAACGGCAAAACTTTTAGGCCTGCCGTATCCAGGCGGGCACCTGATTGATACCTATGCGAGGCTGGGAAATCCCCGTAGATTCACCTTCCCGGGAACAGAGATCAGGGATTATGATTTTTCATTCAGCGGGCTGAAAACCTCAGTACTTTATTTTTTGAGGGAAAAGCTATCCGACGACAAGGAATTTATCACAAAAAACCTGAATGATATTTGTGCAAGCGTTCAATTCAGGATCATCGACCTGTTGTTGAAAAAACTCGAACTCGCATCGGCTTCAACCGGCATTTCGATCATTGCGATTGCGGGAGGGGTATCGGCTAATTCCATGCTCAGGGAGAAGCTCAATGAACTGTCCGTAAAAAACAACTGGCAGGTATTTATACCCCGTCAGGAGTATTGTACCGATAATGCCGCAATGATTGCCATAGCCGGCTATTTCAAATACCGTGAAAACCTTCTTGGCGATTTTTCTTCCAGTCCCGATGCACGCCTGAAATATTGATGACCAAAGCCTTTCCTTGATTGTCAATTCAATATCCGGGATGCCTGAAACCTGAATGTTTGATTTTTTTTGCAATTTTGGGACATGGCAGATAAAGAATCAAAGATTTCCAATTCCGTGAACATCCGAAATAAGCGGGCAGGATTCGAATTTGAATTCCTGGAAAAATTTACTGCCGGAATGGTCTTGCAGGGTACTGAAATTAAATCGATCCGGCAGGGGAAGGTAAGTTTCCAGGATTCCTATTGTATTTTTTTTCACGATGAGCTTTTCGTGAGGGACTTGCATATATCTGCTTATGATAAAGGGACACATTACAACCATGAGCCAAAGCGTGACAGGAAGCTATTGTTATCAAAAAAAGAACTTAAAAGGCTATCCTCAAAATCGGAAGAGAAGGGTCTTTCGATCATACCGGTAAAGATATTTCTCAGTTCAAGGGGATATGCAAAAATTGAGATAGCCCTGGCCAGGGGAAAAAAGATTCACGATAAGAGGGAGAGCATAAAGGACAGGGATTTAAAACGAGATCTGGAAAGAAATTTCTACAGGTGATGGCTAAGGAACAAAATGGCTGGGGCATTACAAGGCTGAGTGTTGTACCGGTAAGAAAAGAGCCTGATCACAGGAGCGAACAGGTAACACAATTATTGTTCGGGGATCATTATGCGATCGTACAGCAATCCAGGGACGGTGATTGGCTCCGGATACGGATACAATTTGATAATTATGAAGGCTGGATCAGCGATAAACAGCATCACGGCATTTCACAGGAATATTTCCAGGAGATCAATAAAAATGAATACCGGATCTGTACAGAACTGACATCCATGGCTATGTATCGAAAGAAGCCGATCCTGATCGTAATCGGAAGCATTCTTCCCGTGTCGGACAATGAAATTTTCGGCCCGGGTGAGCATTTTGCATATAACGGGGAATCGAAAAGTCTTGGCCAGAAAAGGGATTCTGAATTTCTGAATCAAACCTGTCTTAAATTTCTGAATGTTCCATATTTGTGGGGAGGAAAATCCCCGTTTGGAATGGATTGTTCCGGATTTACTCAAATGGTCTTTAAAATCTCGGGGTATTCATTGAACAGGGATTCTGGCGACCAGGTAAAGCAGGGAATCGAAGTAAAGGATTTTGCAAAGACCAGGCCCGGAGATCTTGTATTTTTTATGGATGGAAAAGATAAGGTGAATCATGTTGGAATAATTACGGACGACAGGAATACGATCATCCATTGTTCAGGATATGTAAGGATTGATGAAATAGATGAAAAAGGTATATTTAATGAATCATCCGGGAAATATACTCATAAATTTTTCACTGCGAGGAGGATTCTGAAATGATCAACA
>DATDPY010000537.1:0-4629 GCA_035292565.1 Cyclobacteriaceae bacterium
ATTGTGATCTTGACAATTACAATTAACAAAACAAAAAACCCCGAAAAAAGTATTTTCTTATCTTTTTCGGGGTTCTTTTTTTACAATTTCTTTTGCTCCTTATCTCATTTTCAATCAGTTAGAAATTACAAGTGGTCCCTAAATAATAGTGTGGTATTGCCATGGACATAAGCTATTGCTCAGACTAAAATCATTGGCAATGTCCATAAACAAGTATAATCCTTGATATTTTAATGTGCCACGTAATTCTTAATGAATTCATCAATCTCATTCCTGTACGGCGCCGATGGCTGGGCACCCATTCGTGTTACGGCAATCGCAGCAGCCGCACTGGCCATGGTTACTGCTTCATGCAGGTTTTTCTCTTCGGATAATGCAGCTGCCAGGGTTCCGCAGTAGACATCGCCGGCTGCAGTCGTATCCACGGCATTGACACGGAATGCCGGGACCTTGAATGTTTCCGACGGCGTTTGAATAAATGATCCATTTTCACCGAGGGTTATGATCACGATCTCAGGCCCCAGATTTTTCAGGACTTTCAAGGCTTGGCCGATATTGCCGGTATCAATTATCGGCATCCCACTAAGAAATTGGGCCTCGGTCTCATTGACAACCAGGTACTTGGTTCTTTTTAGTGAAACATGACTAATATTTCTGGCCGGTGCCAGGTTTAGCATGACAGCTTTTGCCGATTTATGGCATTTTTCGATAATATATTCCAGAGTTTCGGGGAGGATCTCATACTGCAGCATGACCAGGGAAGCCTCCGCAATAAGGGGAATGATTTGATCGATCATCTCCTTTGTTAACCTGTAATTTGCCCCGGGGGCCACGGAAATATAATTTTCTCCATGCGATCCGATCATGATCAGCGCTGTGCCACAGGCAATCCCATTCTCCTTGATGATATGGTCGACATTGATCTTATCCTTTTTAAAATTTGAGATCATAGCAAATGCATTGTAATCATTCCCGAGACAGGTAACGAAAGTCACAAGCCCTCCTGCCCGGGCAGCGCCAACAGCCTGGTTTGCGCCCTTGCCACCGAAAACCTGTATGAATGAACAGTCCGTTACCGTTTCTCCGGGTTTTGGCAGATGTTCCATTTTCATGATCATGTCAACATTGGAACTCCCGATGACCAGTATCTTCTTTTCCATAATCAACTAATTTATCCTGGCAATGATGATCAGCATCAGGCCGAGAATGAATGATGCAAACATAAGATACAATAACCTGTTTGTGGATTTCGGCGCATCCCGGAATTCTTTCCAGATAAAAACCCCCCAGGCAGCAGCAACCAGTGTGGCTCCCTGGCCCAGGCCATAGGAAATTGCCGGACCCGCCTGCTCGGCAGAGATCAGGCTGAATGACATACCGATATTCCAGATCATACCGCCCAGGATACCGACCGCATGAAGCTGTGGGGTCCCTTTTTTGAAATAATCGGAGTATGTAACTGATTCCCCGGAAATCGGTTTATACATGAACCAGGTATTCCATATAAAATTGGAAAGAAATATTCCCAGCGAGAAGATAACCAGCGCCGTATACGGAGTGAGCTTTCCCGTTTCGGGATGACTGAAGTTCAATGTCATGGAATCTGCCACGAACCTGTAAAAAAATCCCATGGCGATACCGGCAATAATTGAGATCACTATTCCTTTGGTGGAAACACCACCCTGCTGGTTTGGCAATTTTTTGTAAGCGAAGGCATCCAGTACGATGGCCACGACCACCAGGGCCACCCCTGCGAACAGTACGATCGGATTTCCGACCGGATTGGCGATATAATTTACAATAACTCCCCATGCCAATGCTATCCCAATCCCAATAGGAAATGCAACCGCCATCCCTGCTATATCAATTGCCGCTACCAGGAGAAGATTAGCAATATTGAATACAATTCCACCGATTAATGCCGACACCAGGCTTTCCATGTTACCCTGGGCGAGGTCCTGCATAAAAGGCCTCCCATTCTGCCCGATGCTTCCCATCGTAAACGCGAAAATCAATGCCATCAGAAGCACGCCGATGGTGTAATCCCAATAAAATAATTGGAAGCGCCAGGATTTGGATGCAAGTTTCTGGGTATTGGCCCAGGATCCCCAGCAAAGCATGGTGACTACGCAAAGAATGACGGCCACCGTGTAAGAGTTGACGATAAACATAATTGTAAAATATACGGAATAATTAAATCACTTTCCTGAATACCAGAACGCCCGAACCCATGCATGGTCACGCAGTTTTAAAATCAATTCCGGGGGCAAGTCTGGAAGTCCGGATGCCTTGATGTTCATCTCTGCCTGACTGGAATTTCTCATACCGGCAATCACTGTTGAGACGGCCGGGTGCATCATGGAAAATTTCAATGCAGCTTCGGCAACCGTATACCCTGATCCGGAAATCTCCTGTCCGATCTTTTCAACTCTTCCGACGGCCCGTGCAATCCGGTCGCCTGCGAAGTAGCGTGAACGAAAATCATCCTTTGGGAAAACATGATCGGCTTTATATTTTCCGGTCAACACACCCTCATCGAAAGCCATCCTGACGATCACCCCGGTTCCGCATTTTAATGCAGTTGGAAGGAACTCGGCCGCAGGTTCCTGTTCAAAAATATTATAGATCACCTGCACGGAATCAACAATGCCCGACCTCATCAGGTCGATCAGCGCATTCTGGTCGTGCTCGGGTGTCGATACGCCGATGAATCTAACTTTCCCTTCTTCCTTCATCCGGGCGAGGTACTCCAGGGGAACAGGGTCACGGTTCCATGCCCGGGTCCAGGTATGCAACTGCATGATATCGATATAATCGCGTCCCAGGTTTTTGAGAGACAATTCTGTCATTTTGCGGATATAATTTTCAGGATATCTTTCCCGGGCCGCGCAATAGGGGGTAGGAGGCCAGGGTTCCTTATCGGGCGGGATTTTGGATGCGATGATCACTTTCTCTTTCCTGGCTTTCAATACTTTCCCGATAATCTGTTCGCTTTTGCCCATTCCATAACCGAAAGCGGTGTCGATGAAATTAACACCGAGGTCGAGGGCTTTATGGAGGGCGGCAATGGAATCATCTTCCTGTTGTCCTGCCCAGCTTCCCCCGATCGCCCAGGCCCCAAAGCCTATCTCGGAAACTTTTAGCCCGGTTTTACCGAATTTCCTGAATTTCATAAACCATTAGTCAGTTTTTGTCCTTTGATTTTTTTGAGCCTGCCCGTGTTTTTTCCGGGAGTTCTTTTGAATATCTTTTTATTGCTTCCTCCAGAATAGCAACTGTGGCACTGGCCCCGCAACGGGTCACTCCCAGGTCTTTTACCTTTAAAAGATCGTCGAGGGTACGAACGCCGCCGGCCGCTTTTACCTGGACATTGGCAGGACTATGCTTACGCATCAGTTTCAGATCATGATCAGTGGCACCCAGGTAAAAATATTTGCCGTCAGGTCCCATCACAAAACCATAACCGGTTGAAGTTTTTACAAAATCCGCGCCGGCATTACTGCAGATTTCACACAGCCTGATCTTGAATTTATCTTCAGGCAGGAAATCGTTTTCAAAAATCACTTTTATGATTGCTTTATTTTGATGACAGGTTTCGGTGATCGCGCGAACTTCTTCGGCGATATAATCCCAGTCTTCCTGCAGCACCTTCCCGATATTGACAACCATGTCGATTTCTACAGCCCCGTCGCGGATAGCCTGCAAGGTTTCGGCGATCTTGATTTCAAGCGAGGAATTTCCATGTGGAAAGCCGATCACGGTTCCGACCTTGACATCCGAGCCCTTGAGAATTTCAGCGGCCATTTTCACTGCATAAGGCTTGATGCATACCGAAGCCACATCGTATTTCAGGGCAAGTTTACAGCCATCCTTCATTTCCCGGTCGGTCATCGTGGGGTGAAGCAGGGAATGGTCGATCATTTTGGCAAGTTCGTTTACAGGATTCATTTAAATATCTTTTTAGCAGTATTTCAATAATTCGATTATCAAAAAATATTATAACAATAACCAATAATCGGCAACTCAAAGCACGTAATCTATAATTATTAATCCATTATTGGCTAAATCATCAAACAATTTACCTTGGTCCTTTTTCAATTGCATCCCGGATTGCGGCCCTGTTCATTTGAAGGAAAAATATGATTAATACAGCAAAATTGAAGCGACAATTACTGTAAAAATCAAAAAAATATTTTCATTTCAGAAAATTGTCCGCAAAATTCAAATATTGCTCCCAGTCATAAAAAGTCAGGGCGTGATCCCCGGATCTTATATGATATCCTGTCGAACCTTTTACACGTGGATGATTAACTTCCGGCATGGCGCTCTGATCGATCGATTCCCTGCCCAGTAACCGGTACACTTCCCCGGCATGATACAATGATAAATATTCTCCTTTCGGGTCAGCCCAGAAGTCGTTGGAGGCGCTGGCAACATACAATGGCCGGGGAGCGATGAGGGAAAGCAGCATGTGCTGGTCGAAGTTGAGGACTTCTTCGTTATTATTATACCGGTTGAAATTATCACAGAACCAGTGAGGGAAGGCTGTATTGATGCTTTCTACCGTCTCGCCAAATTTCCTTTTCGACAAGGCTGCACCCCCGCATCCCGAATCGTTCGAAATAACCA
>DATDPY010000538.1:0-5055 GCA_035292565.1 Cyclobacteriaceae bacterium
GGCAATATCCCGCAATGCAGGCAATGTTCTGTGAGCCTTACTTACCATATGAACCGGCAGGAACTGGTCTGCCATTACTGCGGGTACAAGATCTTCCTCCCATCCAAATGTGAAGAATGCGGATCCACCCGCCTCAGGACCGTGGGGTTCGGCACTGAAAAGATCGAGGATGACCTCAAGATTTTCATTCCCGAAGCAAAGGTACAGCGCATGGACCTCGATTCCACCCGCAGCAAGCTGAGTTATCAAAAGATCCTTGACCGGTTCAGTATGGGAAGCATCGATTTCCTGGTCGGAACGCAGATGGTCACCAAAGGCCTCGATTTTGATAACGTAAAGCTCGTGGGAATTCTCGATGCCGACCGAATGATCGGCTTCCCCGACTTCAGGTCATCGGAAAGGGCATTTCAGATGATGGTTCAGGTCAGCGGCAGGGCGGGCCGCAGGGAAGAGCAGGGGATTGTAGTGATCCAGACCGCGAATCCCGAACATCCTATCATTAAAAAAGTGATTTCGAATGATTTCGAAAATATGGTTGAGCACGAATCGGCAGAACGCCTTAAATACGGCTACCCACCTTATACCAGGCTGATAAAGCTGATCATAAGACATGGCGACAAGGATCACGCCAGGATCATTGCTTCAAAAGTCGCCGAAATGATCAGGGAGGTCCTCGGCGCTCAAAGAATCCTTGGCCCGGAAGAAAATATAATACCGAAGATCAGGAATGATTATTTTTATAATATAATGGTTAAACTTGAACGGGAAAACCTGAATATTACCAAAGCAAAGGAAATCATCCGGGAATGCGCCAGGTCGGTCCTGGAAAACCGTGTATTCAGGAAAGGTAGAATTTCGTTCGATGTGGACCCTTACTGACCCTGGGAATGAGATTGCATAATTCAATTTTATTTTGATGAGATTTCTGTTGTCGCCGGTGATCATCCTCATATTTCTTGCAGGTATAATATCCGCGTGCAATGAATGCAACGACTGCGGCCCAGGTTCTGCCTATCCATTTTTTAAAATCAGGTTCTTTAACATCGACAGTCTCATTAAAGTTGAGGAAGGGATATCAATTGCCCAGGACAGTCTTGATTCACTCAATGTATTGATCGCAGAAGGAGGAGATGAATATATCCCGGCAAGGGATCAACTTCAGAATGAACTGTCGCGGCTATTCGTTATTTCCAATAATATCCAGAACGGCAAGATCCGCGTGGAGTCGGTTTCCGGGATTGGTACGGATAAAATTATTTACTACAGGGATTCCGTTACGCACGACAGCCTGACAGTTTTTAATTTCCCCTTATCCATGGATGTGGGAATCGCCAATTATATCGTCGATATATACGGCCGGAAAGATACCCTTTCGGTATTATACAACCTTGAAACAAAAACATTGGGTCAATCCATCCTGATCCGGGCCTACGAGCTCAACGTTTCATACCATACCTATGATTCTTTAAAGATTTCCTGCATCTCAGAAACCTGCCTAAGCAATGCGACCACGATATCCGTTTATTTTTAATGCTATTGTGCTGGGCATCTGTTTATTCTCCGGCATCCCGCTGCAGGTGAATGGAGGTATTGCGGCAGATACGCTGATAACCCAGGGCGATTCGATCCCGGCAGGCAAGGGACCTTTCATCAAGAATATTGAATTCTCAACAGACTATTCCAAGCTGGCAGCCCTTCCCCTGAGTTCCGAAGATAAGGCTGAGGCAGGCGCAGGCATTCTTTTCCGGAATAAATTCGGCCTGAATTTTGAAGCAGGGTACGGGAACCTATCTCCAAAGTATGCTTTTAAAAATTCTTCATACCATTCCGAGGGGATCTATGGCCGGGTTGGGATCAGTTACCTCTATGAATATGAGCAGGGAATAAGGTTGTATGTTGGGGTGAAATATGCGGAGAGCTATTTCTCAGATAACGGGACGTTTACCATTAATAACCCGTTATGGAATGACTATACGGGGACATTTGAGCGAAAAGACCTGAAAGCGAATTGGGCTGAGATCGTCGCAGGCTCAGAATCGAAGTGGAAAGGAAATTTTTATCTCGGTTTCATTGTCCGCTTCCGTATCATGATTGAATACCCCAGGTTTGAGGATATCGGTATTTATTCCATTCCGGGATATGGACTTACCTCGGGTTCCTTTCCGGCTGTGAATTTGTATATCAAATATCTTATTGATTAGAGAATTCCGAATGATCTATTTTAATAAATGAAGAAAAACGATCATTGACGATTACCCACCTTCCTTTTAAAGGAAAATTATTTCTTTAACGCGATCTCTGGTAAAAGACGAGATGCAGCTCTCCCTTTGTCCCGCCCCGAGCGGGATAAGGGGAGTCCCGCCGTGTTTCGCCATAGCGGCTACGCGCCTGCACGCCGAAGCGTTACTGCGCGCAGGCGCGACGGCGCAGAAGGGGAGGGGATACATTTATCACTCTATTTTTTTGTTTATTTATTATCGTGTTTAACATAAATACAACCGCTTTTAAAAATCACATCCTGCTTTTTCATATATTCCTTCTTCCCAACTTCCTCGATTTTTCGGATAAAATGAAATCGCAAAATGTATCCCTTCGGCCTGCGGCCACTCCCCTTATCCTCCTTTCGTCGGACAAGGGGAGAGCGGTTTCGTTCTTTTAACGAAATCCCGGAAAATGAGAATGAACTAAGAGATGTATTTTTTTAAAGAAACTTTACCGGACAGCAGTAAATCCCGATTCGCGATTCAACCTCCCTCAACGGCCCGCGCCATTAAATTGTATTTTCAGCTTCTCAATCAGATCATAAGCCGTAAGATCGGCCTGGACCGGAACAACAGCTACATAGTTGTTATCGATTGCCCAGACGTCATGGTCGGTCCCTTCGTCCAGGTTGATCAAATCACCCGAAAGCAGGAAACAAAGTTCACCTTCAATCGCCGATTGCTGATCGAAATTCTCCTTCCACCGTGCTTTCGTTTGACGGCAGATCCGGATCCCCTTCAATGATTTTCCGTTGGCGGCAGGAATATTTACGTTCAGTGCAACGCCGTACGGCAATCGATGCTGTAATACCCCGGAAGCAATTTCCCTGATCACCGGAATGGCATGGGACAGGTCCGCTTCCTGGGAGTGATCGCATACCGAAAATCCAATGGCGGGGATCCCGTTAATTGCTGCCTCCAGGGCTGCCGACATCGTGCCGGAATACAATACGCTGATCGAGGCATTGCTTCCATGGTTAATCCCACTGACGACAAGGTCAGGCACCCGGTCTTTCAACAGATGATGTCTCGCCAGTTTAACGCAATCCACCGGTGTGCCGGAACATTGATAAGACGTGATGCCCTCAAACAAATTATTCGATGAAAGGCGGAGGGATTCAGTAACGGTGACCGCATGAGCCATGCCCGACTGCGGTGCATCGGGGGCAAGCACAACCACTTCGCCGAATTCATTCATGATTTCAACAAGCAGCCTGATCCCCGGAGAATCAATTCCGTCATCGTTGGTAACAAGTATGAGAGGTTTTTTCATTCGATAAGGATATGAACGTCAGCCGCCCAGCAGGGAGTTATAATAGGTGACGATCCGGATGAGGTCCCTTCTGGAATCGACCTTAAGCCGGTTTTTCTTTATATATTGTTTTATCTGCGGTTCACGGGCATCCATAATATTCAGCAGTTCTGCTTTTTTCAGGTTGTACTTCACAAAATTTCCTTTCCTGTCGAGGAAAAAATATTCATACGAAAGACGGGGCCTCGATAAATTATAGGGACTGCGGTAATAATAGGAATACTGCGGAACGGTTTCCTGCACGATGGATTCCCTGGCCAGCAGGCTTAACCTGCCCTCGTATAAAACCTCGAACAACATGGCGACCTTGTAATTTGGTTCCCGGTTGTAGGGTACCGAATAAAATGTCCTGAACATATCGACCGTTTTATCGAAAATGGTGAAATTCAGGATCTTCCGGGCTGTCAGCGTATGTACGACATTCCCGGTTATAACTTCGATGAGGTCATTGGGGAGGTCATATTTGATTTTTCCTGAAATAGTATCTTCAGAATCGAGGACGACCTTGCCCTCGTGGAAGATCTCCGAGGGAAAATCCTGGGCCCGGGAAGATGTAAAAACGCCCACTACCGAGACCATGACGACTATTCGCAAAACACCGAGGCTTTTACTTTTCATGTGTCAGGATATTGTGGCCCATTTTATCTCTTTTGGTGCGTAAATATCTGAGGTTATATTGATTCGGAATGATCTCGATGGGAAGGATTTCAATGATCTCGAGCCCGTATCCTGTAAGGCCGGCTCGCTTTTTAGGATTGTTGGAAATCAGCCGTATCTTGCCAACGCCCAGGTCCCTTAGGATCTGCGCGCCGATACCGTAATCCCTCTCGTCAGGCTTGAACCCGAGCTCTATATTCGCTTCCACCGTATCCATGCCCTGTTCCTGCAGTTCGTAGGCTTTCAGCTTGTTCATCAGTCCGATTCCCCTCCCCTCCTGGTTCATATATACGATGGCCCCTTTTCCTTCATGTTCGATCATTTCCATGGCGCCATGAAGCTGGGGTCCGCAGTCGCATCGGCAGGAACCGAAAATATCACCGGTCAGGCACGAAGAATGAACCCTGATCAGGATCGGCTCGTCCTTCTGCCAGCTTCCCTTGGTGAGGGCAATATGGATTTCATCGGTGTTTATCTGCCGGTATGCGGTCATCTGGAAAGTGCCGTATTCCGTGGGGAGTTCTACATGGGTAATCTTTTCGATAAGGGTCTCTTTTTTAAGCCGGTACTCAATGAGGTCCCTGATCGAAATCAGCTTGAGCCCGAATTTATCGGCAACACGCCGCAGTTCGGGAAGCCGCGCCATGGTACCGTCCTCGCTCATGATCTCGACCAGAACCCCAGCCGGTTGAAATCCGGCAAACCTGGCCAGGTCGATGGCTGCTTCGGTATGGCCTGTTCTCCGAAGAACTCCTTCTTTTTTTGCTTTCAACGGGAAAACGTGCCCCGGCTTGCCGAGGTCCGAAGGCCTGGTCTTTGCATTTA
>DATDPY010000539.1:0-4518 GCA_035292565.1 Cyclobacteriaceae bacterium
GTAAGATCTGGACTCACTGAGGCACGAATGGTATAGGCATTCTTGCCCCTGATGGCAAATAATCCGTCACCCGGTACCAGTAATTGTTTACCATCAGGAGCCAACGAAAAAATTTGGTTTAGGGGTATGCCTGGTATCGGATCAAAAAATGAAGTTTCTTTATTGTATACTAGTAATCCATTAGTCGTACCAACATATAAATTACCTTCGAATCTGATGATATTGAGAACGCCTGTATTGATCCCGGATTGCAAAGAAAATTTGGTAAATGGGGAATTGGTCTCCACTCTCGAGATTCCATTATCAAGTGCCAGCCATAAAGTACCTTTGTCATCCTCATAAACACCGTAAATCGACTCATCCTGCAATCCCACATCGCGATTAATTTTTTGCAGTAAATTACCCTGTGAATCTACGATCACGAGTCCTTTTCCTGTAGTAGATAGTATATAGTTGCCGTTTTTCGACTGAAGCCCTTTATATAATATTGAGCCCGACTTAATAATAGGATCCGCCTCCGTGGCAAAGGGTTGAAATGTTTTACCATTGAAAATATACAGACCACTGTAAAATAAACCGACCAAATAGCGCTTCTCATTGTTGGCTGTGCTGTAAGGCAGCATGACCTGCATCCTTTCTTTACCTAAAAATTCGCTGCCAGGAATCAAAACCAGCGAATCGTTTGTCATTTTATATAGGCCCAAACCCTGCTGGTGCACATAAAAATTGTTGTCCAGGTAAAAGGTATACATGAATTTGGTCTGGGGTGTCCAAACCTTGATTTTTCTATTTTCAGATCCCGGCTTTTTATCGTCCAGCCTGAAAATATACTCGCGGGCCTGAAAATATATGCCTGACTCAGTAGCTTGAGCAGTCCACACGTCCAGAAAGTCCCTGTTTGCCTCCGGGATCAGATCATGCAATGAAATGGCCTTTTTTTGTCCGAGACTGTCATCATCCAGGTATCCTATATCACCAAATCCGCCGTAATAGATCAACCCATCTTTGTGCTTTGCCATGGACCGCACTACCGCTGTGCCGGCTTCGCTATGAATAATAATTTTTCTCCATTTTACCCCGTCATATTCCAATATATAACTTTGAATTCCGAAATACATAATGCCGTTTTCGTCTTCCTGTACACACCAGGTTTGAGGAAAAGCTTTATACGTTTTAGGAGAATAGTTGGTGATAAATGGAAGACCCTTCTCGGATTGAACTTGCGCGCTTCCTGGGACGGGAACCAAAAGGAAGATTAAAAGTAACTGGTAAAAATAGATCTTCACGGACGCAGAGCAAGGCCTTTCAAACTTCATAAGATAATCATTATCAATACTTTATATCATATTTGTGAGGAAAAATCCTTAATGTTGACCTCAATTTGATTTTATATAAAATCCGTATTTAAATGTAGCAAGAATTTCCTCAGTATGGTTACTGGATTTAAATTGCACTGCAGGGGCTGTTTCTTAAAGAACAACCGGAATTTCCATGCAGGACAAAAGCTTTGAAAAACCATGCAAATTTTTCGTTGCAGTGGTCTGCCCCCTTCCGCTACAGTACAGGGTCAATCAAATCAAGATCTGGGTGAAGGAGGAATACCATTGCCGGGTGCCCATGAATTCACCTCCTCATCTTACCCTGATTCCTCCCTTTTGGTCTGAACCTCAGAATGAATCGCAAGTTTTGAATGCCCTGGACTCCTTCCAGTACATTTCAGGCATTCCGGAAATCCGTCTTCTGAACTTTTCTCATTTCGATCGGCGGGTCCTCTATATCCGGGTGATCGAAGACCCGGTCCTCCTGGATTTAAAACAAAAACTGGAATCGTATTTTATCTCTATCCTGGGCGGTGCGATAGTCAATGATGACCGCCCTTTTCATCCCCATATCACCCTTGCCCAACCTGGTCGCCGAGGTTCGGCCTTCCACAGAGCCATTAAACAGTTTGCTACCCGGGAATTCGAAGATCGATTCCTGGCAGAAAAAATTTCCTTGCTGAAACACGATCGGGGTTCGTGGCAGGTGATTGCGGAGAAGAAGGTCGGAGGTTGAGGGCCTTAAGATTGAGATCAAGTGTTCTATATACTTCGGCCAGGACGAATAGACGAGGGACTAAATTGAGTACTGGTTAAAACCATATTTCCGGTAAATCAATTGAAAGTCAGGGTGATTTCTTAAAGGATCGAAAACTGGATCAATTTTTAAGGCCCGCAATGCCGTTTCCAAGCGTTCAAAATAAAATAAGCTGTTTTCCGAAACAATCAAAATGTGCCCCCTGACCCCTGAATGCCTACCGCTATTTCTGTTTCTTTTTACCTCCTTAATCAGGAAATTGCATCCGGTTTAACATTTCCACAAATCTGGGATTTACCCTTAATGCCTGAGGTACAAAAGGGCCGTATTTCAATTGTACCAAAATAGGATCCTTATCCCTGAAAGCCGATTCGAGAAACTCAAAAGCAAGTTCAATTTGATTGAGGTGGGCAGCGGATATGGCCGCGTTGGTTGGTCCAATGTATTCATTTTCTCCCCGTTTAATCAACTCATCCATCAATTTTTGGGCTTCCGGCAACATATCCATACCGCAATAAGCCATAATCAGTCCACATAATGCGTGTTGATGGCGGTTGGATATGGACATCAGGTGATTAAACTTTTCAACTGCTTCTTCGGCCCGGTTTAATGCGATCAAACACAAGCCAGCCAGGCCGTGTGACAGGAAGGAATTCGCATCCAGTTCAATACCAGTCCGGGCGACCGCCAATCCTTCTTCATATTTTGTCGCGGTATACAGCATCCAGGCCAGGTCGGCATGGTCAATAGCGCTTAACGGGTCCATTTTTATACCTATCCGGCAATATTTCTGCGCTTCATCAAATGAACCTTCCACAAAGGCGAGATGGGCCATGCCAAACAAAGAATTTCCCTGGGCAAATTGGGGATTAAGCGCTATTGCTTTGAGGTAATTGTCTTTTCCTTCCTGCCAATTCCATTGAAATGATTCATAATAAGCAGCCAAGGTTGAATAAGCCTCGTGTCCCCCATCATCCAACTGGATAGCTTTTTCAGCATTTTGTTTAACTTTTTCCATGACCTCTCTTCCTGAAATAAAATTATAAAAGGCCATTAAATAATTTGCCCAGGCATAACCCGAATATGCCAATGCATATTGAGGATCTTCGGCAATAGCTTGTTCATAATAATGTAAGCCGGTAAGGATGGAACTACCGCGGCGGCCAATATGAAACCTGCCTTTCAAAACCAGTTCATACGCTTCGATACTGTTTGTAGCATTACGAATAATCTCTTCCCGGTCTTTTTCAAATAAAGTAATTTTTAATTGTTTCGTGATTGCTAAAGCGATCTCGTCCTGGATGGCAAAAATATCATCCATATTCCGGTCAAATTTTTCCGACCAAAGATGAAAACCGTCTTCGACATTGATCAGCTGGGCCGTGATCCGGAGGCGGTTGCCCTGCTTTCGGACACTGCCCTCCAATACCGTATTTACCCCTAGTTTTTTCCCCACCTCCCTCAGGTCGATATTCCTCCCTTTGAATTGGGCGGAGGAGGTGCGGCCCGCAATTTTTAAATCCCGGATATGTACCAGCGAATTGATGATTTCCTCAGCGATACCCTCGCCAAAATAGTCCTGTTCCGGATCATTGCTCATATTGGTAAAGGGAAGGACCGCAATACTTTTTTCTTTACCTTTTTTGAAAGTGTCCTGATTTCCGGAAGAATGCTGGTCCGCAACCGATCCGATCACTATTTCATAAATATTCAGGAGTTCCCGGACATTTTTTAAAGATTCCTGTTTGACAAATCTTGTGGCGATACCCTGTAAATTGGAAACATTTTGATGGACAGATTCGGAAATAAATATGCTGCCAGGGTTTGCAGTGCATTGGATACGCGAGGCGATATTGACGGTGTCCCCAAAAATATCCTCTCCTTCAAAGACCACATCTCCCTGGTGAATTCCGATGCGTAATTGAAAATCCTTTGTTGCATTGCATATTTCCTGGATACAAATGGCAGCCTGTACGGCATCTGAAGCATTGTTGAAACAGGCCAGAACCCCGTCTCCAAGTTCTTTGATCCATTTTCCATTGAACTTTTCAATGGCCGGTCTTTGAATTTCCCTGTTCTTTTTAAGGTATTCAAATGCCTTCAGCTCATCGGTCCCCATTAATGCGGTATAACCCACAATGTCGGTGAACATAATTGCCGCCAGCTGACGTGTTTGGGACATAGATTCAGCTAAAATAAGAAATAATGACCACAAGGATTTAGTCTTAAAGAATTGGGTGCATGACATTTTAGTAGTAGTTTCTGGCTTTACAACAAGACCTGGAAGGTTTCAGATACTCATCAAACAATTATAACCTTAAAATATGTAATTTTATTTCTGCCCACTTGAAATGCCACAATGGCGAATTTCAGCCGGCTATTCAATCAGTTCCATCATTTAAACATAAACCCCAATGCAAGACTTAAAAGTAATTTTAAACC
>DATDPY010000540.1:0-13019 GCA_035292565.1 Cyclobacteriaceae bacterium
TTTCAATTCTTCGCGCAATTCAACCGGTACACGCGTATCATGGCCAAGAAAATAGAGGAAACCTTTCGTATAGGTTACGTGTCTTTTGATGATCTCCGCCCGGGCTTCATAACTGCTCTCCGGATATTCGTAATTCATGCCGATCATATCCGTTGAGAATCCGCCGCGGTTGTTAATATCAGTCTTATGATTCGGCATGGAACTGACAATGCAGTAATCATTCAGTTTCTTTTTTTCGGGCTGTGCCTTCATTAGTCGCACCAGCAATTCGTACCAGGTTGAATCATATCCTTCAGGGCGTGTGATCGGGATCAGGTTCGCAGGATCGCCGGTCAGGCAAATCCGGAAATTATACGCCTGTACTTTTTTATCGCCTGTGCCATTCGGATCCAACGGAGCATCGCTGATTCCCCAGAGCAAGCCGCTCGTCGGATCTCCTGGAATCTTATAAGGATCCACGCCATTAGGAAATTGATGCTGATCTAACAACTGCACCCCGTTATAGGTTTCGTTGTATGTATCGTTCGATTCCCGTCCGACGATATAAGTGACTCCCGCTTTCGCCATCAGGTCGCCTTCGTAACTGCAGTCGATGAACATTTTTGCGGTGACCGTTTTTTCCATTGCAGGATCGGATGCAACATCCTCAACCTTGATTTTATTGATCAGGCTTTCTCTTTTCTCTGCGCTGATCAGCCGGTGTTCAAATAAGACCGGAATATTTGCGCTTTTTATATAACCATTGAAAAGAGCCTCGACAACATGCGGCTCGAAAATCCATTGTTCAAATTTTCCGTAATGCTTCCCAATCTTTCTATAGAAATCCCTCGAAAGCCCGCTGATGGCAAATTTGTTCCCGATATCGGTATAGCCCAGGCCACCGGATGTAAGACCACCCAGGTGTTTCCCGGGTTCAATCAATATGACCGACTTGCCCAATTTGGCGGCTGAGTATGCCGCAATAACTCCTGCCGACGTTCCTCCGTAAATACACACATCGTATTCCATCACTTGTTCATCGGAGACTGACTTGCATGAAATAATAAACCAGGCAATCACGAAAAATACAATCAAACGCATTGCAGTAATATTTTGGAATTAATTACATCTGTCCAAATTAGTAAATAATAGGATAAGGTAAAAACAGATTAATCCGTCATTACAAACAGGGGAGAATAATTTATACCCGAAATGAAAATCGTTTAACGGCAGCGGATTTTCTGGTTTGAAAACTTTCGTAAACGACAGCCTGCGATCTTTTCATGAATCCATTATTGAAAATAAAGCTATCGCCGCTTGTCTACAATTTTCCCTTTCGACTCGGCCAGGCCACGGCCCCATTTGGCAATTTCCTCCAGCATCGGAATTAAGGTCTTGCCGAATTCCGTAAGATAGTATTCCACTTTCGGGGGCACCTCAGGGTAAATTTTCCTTCGCACGATGCCATCGCTTTCAAGGTCTTTCAACTGCAGGCTGAGCATTTTTTCGGTGATATTAGGAATAAGCTTTTTCAATTCTCCGAACCGTTTTTTGTCTTTTCTTAAATACCATAACACCACCGTTTTCCATTTTCCGCCGATATAATTCATGGTTATGTCCATTGCGCAATGGAATTCCTTTCCATTCAGCAATATGATCTTTTCTTTGTCGTTGATCAACATAATTTTTTTTATCAAATAATCCCTGTTATCCCGGTTAAATCCCCATTTCCGTCAAATAGGATAGTATGCGTCAATTTAGACAGCTATTGTAAAATGTATCGAACATATTTACTTTTGATTCACTATATTAAATATAGTTAGTAACAAAAGTAAATAGTTTAAAAGGTAAAACAACCATGGAAAAGTCGATAACAGGCGATAATTTGATCAGATTGGGCGGAACCGATTTGCTTGTCTCCAGGATTGGAATCGGAGCCATGACATGGGGCGATTTATCCATCAGCCCGAGATTTAATCCGGCAAGGATAGCATATGGCCCTGCCGATAAAAAGGAAGAACTTTTAAAAGCCGTGGAAACAAGCTTGTCAAAGGGTGTAAATTTTCTTGACACCGCGGCAATGTATGGTAAGGGTGCCTCGGAACTTATCGTCGGCGAATTATCCCAGGGGAAAAAAATATGCATCGCAACCAAGTTTCCTTCAAGTTTTTTTCCCAAAACATCGGATTTCCCGAATGATCTCGGGAATAGCCTGACCAGACTGAAGCGGTCCGCTATTGATCTCTACCAGATCCACTATCCTTCGCCTTGGCTGTCCATACCCAAAGTCTTAATTCACATGGCAAAAGCCTTTCATGAAGGAAAAATAAAAGCTGTTGGCGTTAGCAATTTTTCAGAAAAACAAATGAGATTATCGCATAAAATACTCGCTGATGAGGGCGTGCCCCTGGCATCAAACCAGGTTGAATATTCCCTGCTTCACCGGGACCCTGAAAAAAACGGGGTACTCGACACTTGCAGGGAACTGAACATAACGCTGATCGCATACATGCCCCTCAGAATGGGTGCGCTTACAGGCAAATACACCGGAGATGTCCGGCCGAAGGGATTTCGAAAGTATATGAGTCCGTTCAGAAAGAAAGATTTAAAGGCGCTCTTCAAGGTAATTGATCGGATGAAGGAAATCGGAAATCGCAATTCTGTAAGCGCATCACAGGTAGCCTTGCGGTGGCTTATTCAGCAAGATCATGTATTGCCTATACCCGGGGCGAAAAACAGCAGGCAGGCGCTTGATAATGCCTCTGCGATGACATTCTCATTGTCGAATTCAGAAATAGATGAACTGGACAAAATGACATTGAACCGAAATTAAAAAAGAAACGAAAAAAAATATTGTCGCTATCCATTCCATTGCATACCGCTTAGCCCATTTAACATATTCAACTTAATAACTCAATAACTAAATAACTAAATAACCTAATCAACCAAAACCATGAAAATAACCGTTTTAGGAACCGGTGTCGTCGGACAGACGATAGCCGAAAAATTTAGCCAGCTCGGGAATGAAGTCATGATTGGCACCAGAGATGTAAAAGAAACCCTGGCAAAAACAAAACCCGATAATTTTGGGAGGCCGGCTTTTAAAGACTGGTATGCCGGTCATTCAAATATCAAATTCGGGACCTATGCCGAAGCTGCATCTTTCGGAGAATTCGTCGTCAATGCTACGAATGGGGCCGGATCTCTGCAGGCCCTGGAGCTTGCCGGAAAGAATAACCTCGCAAAGAAAATTTTGATGGATATTTCCAACCCCCTCGACTTCTCTAAAGGATTTCCTCCATCATTACTTGTTTCCAATACCGATTCGCTGGCCGAACAGATACAGAAGAAATTTTCCGACGCATTAGTGGTAAAAACCTTGAACACCATGAACGCCTTCATCATGGTGAATCCTTCCATTCTTCCTGAAGATCACCATGTATTTCTGAGCGGTAATGATGCTGATGCCAAAGCTAAAGTGAAAGAGATCCTGCGTTCATTTGGCTGGAAGGAAAAGAACATGATCGATCTTGGGGATATTACCAGTGCAAGGGGTGCCGAGCAGATCCTTCCCATATGGGTAAGACTGATGGGTGTTTTGCAAAATCCTTTTTTCAATTTCAAAATAGTGCAGGGCGAAGCACCCAAAAAATAAGGATCAATCTTCTTCCGACAGTACAAGCTCCGGCCAATTAGCCGGTATGTCGAGGATCTGTCCAACGGATACCAGGAGGGCCCTGAGTTCACCATATTGGATATCCTGTATATTCACGTTCCTGTCAATCGCGATCGCAGCAGCACATCCGGTGCTTTGTCCGAGTGTCATGAATGTTGGCAGGATGCGGATTGCGCCGTAGGCTACATAGCTCGAAGAAATGCAGGTAGGCGTGATCAGGTTAGTGCATTCACTTTCCCTGGGGACCAGGGCTCTCCAGGAAATTCCAAATGGTTTCCAGTCATCGCCCCCGAAAACGAATCCTTCGTTGTAGGCATACCCGTTGCTTACGATACGTCGTGCGTGATGCATATCCGGCGGCCACCATGCAATGGCAACCGGATCTTCTACAGTATCAGGATTATCCCTCCGGGTATGATGTTCGGTGATCACGTAATCCGAGACCATCCTGCGCGCGCTCCTGATATAAAGTCTGTGCGGCCAGCCGTTGTTGTCGGTGAATTCATCCTTGCTGGTGCCCCAGCCTTCCCAGTTCTTCCTGGTTTGCTCATCAACATCGGGATCGTTTTGCAGAAACCAGATCAAACCCTGGGTAAAATCGCGGTGGAATTGTACAATGCTGTCCCTCAAGGCATAACTCCCGGCAGGATACTCCCAGTTCTCCCCATACAGATTAGCGGATAGGTCATGCCAGCTCCCGAGATCGGTTTTGCCGTTGGCCCGGTTCGCTTGCGGAAAGAAGAGCTTGCCTCCGGCTTTAAAATAACGTCTGTATATTTCATAATTTTCCGGATCATAATTTTCCGGTTTCGGAATGGTCGCCCGGTTTTTTTCTTCCCTCGTGAGGCATAGGCGGAAACAATATCCCTGGATGTGTTTATCGGGGGATCCATACTCGCCCAATTCGCCCGGTTGAATTGTTGGGATAAGTCCGCTATTTACGTCGCCTGGAATCTTATAGGGATCAACTTGAACATCAAATTGACGGTATTCGTTCCTTACCTGGATCCCGTTCTTTGTTTCTTCATACCGGGCATTTCCCTCCCGGATTGTTTCTGTGCTTATCCCTGCCAGATGAATCAGATCGCCCTCAATGGATGCATCGATAAATACCCTCGCCCGGATCGTCATCCCATTTTCCAGATGTATGCTTTGGATTTTCGATCCTTTCTCAGATACACCTCCCTTTTCCTTGATCCTGCTAAACCTGATAATCCTGATCCGTTTTTCCTTCCCGATCATTTTTTCAATGATCCCTTCAGCAACCGATGGTTCATATGGCGAATACCATCCCGGTTTACCGAATTCAGGGATCCTCCCGTAATGAGCTTCGAGTGCCGTATATACTTCCCGGCCTATTCCGCCGATCACTGCCGAACTCCCGAACCGTATATCGCTGACAATGCCTTCCGTCATCATGCCGCCAGGGTGCCCGGTAGGTTCGACCAGCACGACTTTCTTCCCCAGCCTCGCCGATTGTATGGCCGCGGTGAATCCCGCCTCGCTTCCTCCAAGGATACAGATATCAGAACGAATATCATACTGTGATTCCCCCTTGAAACCGCATGATACTGTCAAACATGCCGTGGCGATTGCCGTAATAATGATCCGGAGCCAGGGCTCGTTAAATAAATTATTTTTCATTGACCAGGTAAAGCCTGTTGTCTTCCACGAGGTACATGAACGGAGCAATCTGGATCTTCGGATACCGGAGCCTCAGCCGTTTTGTTTCGCTCATAATAAAATCAACCTCGTTGCCGATTTCAAACATTGGCGCAAAATGATCGAAATGTTGTTCCGCCCATTCCCTTTCCCAGCCGGCGGTGTCGACGAGTCCCTGGATGAATTCTTTTTTCCGTGAAATCAGGTTCACCATTCCGCAATGGTTATGTCCGATCAATGCAATATGACGGACGGATCCGATGGCGATGGCATAGGATACCTTGAACTCGCTGTACCTGAGATTTGCTCCTCCGGTCCGGATGATAAATGCAAAATTATCCGGGATATGCAGGTGCTTCCGGTTGTCCATACACATCCCGATGATCAACCGTGCACGGGTATAAGGATCGGGATTTCGATCAAGGTTATGATATTCCAAAAGCAACCCGATCGGGGTTTGCCTGTATTCCGGCAATATATCTTCCGGACTGCTGATGTTGATTAATCGGTTCATGATGAAATTGATTCTTTTTATCTGCCTGATGTCGATCTGCTCAATAACAAAGCCTTACAATGAATCTAAATTGTAATTTATATTTAACATTTTTTAAGATAAAAAAGGTTTATTTTGCTACCCGTTTTTAACAGCAGCATATCATGGATAATATAAGTGAAAATGGTTATCAGCAAAGGGTAAAGGAAGCCATGGCTGAAGTGGCTAAAGTGGTGGTAGGACAGGAATATATGATCAACCGACTGCTGATAGGATTGTTTACCCAGGGGCATATTCTGCTGGAAGGTGTTCCCGGCCTGGCCAAAACCCTCACGGTAAATACCCTGGCTAAAGTCCTGCACCTCGATTTTCACAGGATCCAGTTCACCCCCGACCTGCTTCCGGCCGATCTGGTAGGTACAATGATCTATAACCAGCAGAAATCAAACTTCGAGGTAAAAAAGGGACCGATCTTCGCTAACATGATCCTCGCCGATGAGGTGAACAGGTCCCCCGCGAAAGTACAGTCGGCCCTCCTCGAAGCAATGCAGGAAAAACAGGTCACAATTGGTGAAACAACCTATAAGCTCGATTGGCCGTTTCTGGTTATGGCCACCCAGAACCCCATTGATCAGGAGGGGACATATCCTCTGCCCGAAGCCCAGGTCGACAGGTTTATGATGAAAGTTTTTGTCAGTTACCCGGCAAAGGAAGAAGAGCTTGAAATCATGCGGAGAATGTCGAATATGAATTTCGATCACTCGATCAGGACGATCCTGACCCGAGATGATATTTCATCGATCAGGGATGCAATCAACAGGGTGAGGGTTTCCGAACCCATCGAAAAATATATCGTTGAACTCGTATTCGCATCCAGGAATGCCGAGGAATACGGCCTGAAGGAAGAATCCGCATATATTCAATTCGGCGCATCCCCCAGGGCTTCCATTTACCTGAACCTTGCCGCCAAAGCCATCGCTTTTTTTGATAACCGGGATTATGTTCTTCCCGAAGATGTCAAGGAGGTGGCTCACGATATCCTGAACCATCGGATTATCCTGAATTATGAAGCAGAAGCGGATAATATATATACCACGCAGATCATTGAAAAAATCCTGAAAAAGGTCCCGATAACTAAATAGGCTGAAATTCGCTTATTAAATTAGCCTGCCTTCCGGGATATAATAAAAATTTTCAATTATGGCTGAACGTGTACTGATAACCGGCGGAACCGGGATGATCGGGGGCCACCTGAAAGAACTTTTACATAAAGAAGGATATATAACAGAAATTCTTAGCAGAAAAACAAAACAGGAGGACCTGCCGAACTCCTGGCATTGGGATATCGACAAGGGTGAACTGGATATTGAATCTATCCGTCAGGCTGATCATATCATTCACCTGTGCGGAGCCGGCCTTGCCCGAAGCAAGTGGACGGCCGGCAGAAAAAAAGAGATATTGGATAGCCGGGTAAAATCCACTAATCTTTTATTAAAAGCCTTATCCGAAAACCGGCATAACGTTAAAACGATAATATCCGCCTCAGCGATCGGGTATTATGGCTGGAATACGGGATCCATAATGATGGATGAGGAAAGAAAAAAACCCGGCGATGATTTTCTTGCCGTGGTTGTAAGAGATTGGGAAGCGTCTTCGTTGAAATTCTCCGGTCTGGGCATACGGACAGTGATCCTGAGAAACGGACAAGTATTGAGCCTTGATGGCGGCATGGTGAAAAAATTGATCCTGCCTGTTAAATTTTGGATGGGCGCCCCTTTCGGGAACGGCGAACAATATATTAGCTGGATACATATCGAGGATCTTTGCCGGATCATCCTTAAGGCGATTAAAGATGAATCATTCAAAGGTGTCTACAATGCCGTAGCCCCCGGTCCGGTTACCAATAAGGAATTTATTAAAATATTCTCCCGCTGCCTGAATAAGTCTGCATTCCTCCCCGGGATACCGCCATTTTTATTAAAATTGTTTTTAGGGGAAATGGCATCCATGATATTAGGCGGGAACAAAGTATCTTCGGAAAAAATAGAATCAGCGGGGTATTCATTTAAGTTCAGAAATATTAATGATGCTTTAAAGGATTTATTATCAGGAAACGTATGAAAAGCAGCAACAACAAATCAGCCGGTAAAAACAACGGCAATAATCATTCGGTCAAGAAAAAGGATAAAAAGGCCGGCATCCAGTTTCCCATTATAGAAAAACGGAAAAAAAAACACGACAAAGAACTTAAGGATGTGGTTAGGAATTATCCTGACGCAGTCCGGATCAAAGACTGGGCAAGCATCAAAGGGACTGATTCGTGGGCTATATTTAAAATAATGGCTGAGCTGGTTGGAGGATTCGAGAAACTTGCCAAAATCGGGCCTTGCATTACTATTTTCGGGTCGGCCCGGACCCCGGAGAATCATAAATATTATGAAATGGCCACGAAGATTGCGGAATTGCTTGTTGAAAACGGGTATGGGGTTATCACCGGGGGCGGACCCGGGATTATGGAAGCTGCCAACCGGGGCGCAAGGAATTCCAGCGGGAAATCGGTAGGCCTTAATATCAAACTTCCTTTTGAACAGGAAAACAATGATTATATTGATTCCGACAAGCTGATCTCCTTTGATTACTTTTTTATACGCAAGGTCATGTTCGTCCGTTATTCCCAGGGATTCATCGGCATGCCCGGTGGATTCGGGACTTTGGATGAAATATTCGAAGCCCTTACCCTCATCCAAACGAGGAAGATCGGGCAGTTTCCGATCGTGCTGGTTGGAAAGGATTACTGGAAAGGACTTATAGATTGGTTCGAAAAAACTGTATACGAAACTGAGGGGAATATAAGCGAAGGCGATTTTGACCTGTTTTACCTTGTCGATACGCCTGAGGAGGCTGTAAACATCATCAATGAATTCTATACCAAGTATATGTTAGCTCCGAATTTCTGATGGAATCAAGAGGAACAGGGACCAGGGTGCTGGCAATCATTTCCATTATTTCAGTATATTTTTTTTCAGGATGCCGGGACAAAAGACCGCCAGATACGGTACGGTCTGAAAAAGACACCACCGCCGGCTATATTACTTATGAAATACCCAATGATTTGGAGTTTGCCGGCGAGATAATTCCGCTGAACGATTATGACCTCCGCGAACGGTACGACCGCGAGATCCTGAGCAATGCATATTTTCATTCGAATACGATCCTGCTTTTTAAAAGGAGCGGACGGTGGTTCCCGTTGATGAAACCGATTCTGGAGAAGAATCAGCTTCCTCTGGACTTTCTTTACCTTCCGCTCATCGAAAGCGGACTTACCAATATGGTATCCCCTAAAAGTGCAGTTGGTTTCTGGCAGCTTACAGCCGGATCGGCCAGGGAACTCGGGTTGATTGTAAATAATGAGATTGATGAAAGGTATAATCCCCTGAAATCCACCGAAGCGGCGTGCCGGTATCTGATTAAAGCGAAGCAAAAATTCGGTAACTGGATTAACGCGGCCGCTGCATATAATATGGGAATGCGTGGACTCTCCAGGTTAATGGAAATGCAGAAAATGGATTCTTATGAAGATTTACTCCTCAACGAGGAAACGTCACGTTATATTTTCAGGATACTTGCCATGAAGGAAATTTTTACAAATCCCGGTGAATACGGATTTTTAATGAGTGAACAACACTATTACAGCCCCGAGCCGGTTAAGGAAGTCGTGATTGGCAATTCTATTCCGGACCTCGCTGAATACGCGCTTTCTCTTGGGATTAATTATAAGCTTCTGAAACGGTACAATCCATGGCTTCGCAAGAATTTTCTGACGATTAACGATCCTTCAAAGCCGGTTGTGATCCAGGTACCGGCTGAACATCCGCAATTTGTAAGGCAGGAATTGCATTTGATCGATAGTTTGAATATCGGAGAGGACAGGTATGAACCCGAAGAGGAATGATATAATGATCAGGAATGAAGTTGAAATATCCGAGGGGAAAAAAGGAAAAGTGGCGGGAGCCGAGCACGGCGTTAAGGATGGATTCATCGAGGTTTTTGGTGCCAGGGAACATAATCTTAAGAATGTTGATGTAAAGCTGCCCCGAAATAAGCTGATCGTTATCACCGGTATCAGCGGCAGTGGGAAATCCTCTCTCGCATTCGATACCATCTACGCGGAAGGCCAGCGGCGATATATGGAATGCTTCTCGGCGTATGCACGTTCATTCATAGGCGAACTCGAACGCCCCGATGTGGATAAGATCAACGGACTCAGCCCGGTGATTTCCATTGAGCAGAAATCCACCTCCCGGAACCCGCGGTCAACGGTGGGTACTGTCACTGAGATCTATGATTTTATGAGGCTGCTTTTTGCAAGGACGGGCGAGGCATATTCCTATCTGACCGGCGAAAAGATGATTCGCCAAACCGAGGAGCAGATCATTGCCAAGATCCTGAAACTTCACGAGGGGAAAAAGATCATAATTCTTGCCCCGGTGGTGAAGGGTAGAAAAGGCCACTACCGGGAACTATTCATTCAGATAAGAAAATCCGGTTTTCTGAAAGCAAGAGTTGACGGGCAAATCGTTGACATAGGACCGAAAATGCAGGTCGACCGGTATAAGACCCATGATATCGAGATCGTGATTGATAAAATTATCGTAAACGAAAATGAAAGGAAGCGGCTGACAAGTTCTGTGGGTTCGGCTATGTTGCACGGGAAAGGGATTATTTTGATCCTAGGCGAGAGGAATGAGGTCAGTTATTTTTCAAAATTTCTTATGGACCCTGCTACCGGCCTCGCCTATGACGAACCTGCCCCCAATCTATTTTCGTTCAACTCTCCGTACGGGGCATGTCCTGTTTGCAATGGTTTGGGGGAAATAGAGGAGATCACCCGTGAATCGGTCATCCCCGATCCTGAGCTGAGTATCAGCAGGGGAGGAATTGCGCCGTTGGGCGAGTACCGGGATATCTGGATCTTTAAAAAAATAGAAGCAATCCTCAAAAAGTATGATGCGACATTGTCAACCGCAATCAAAAACCTTCCTGAAGAAGTGATCCAGATCCTTCTGTTTGGCGATGATATTCCCGTAGCCGTAAGTTCAGTCAAATACCCAGGCACTGATTGGCATACCAGGTTCGAGGGCATTATAAGCTTTCTTGAGAAACAGAAAGAATTTGGATCAGATAAAATGCAGCAGTGGATTGAGGATTTTACCGCTGCCAGGATATGCCCTGAATGCCAGGGAACCAGACTCAAAAAACAATCATTGTATTTCAGGATCGACGGGAAAAACATTGCCGAACTGGCCGTAATGAATATACGGAAACTGCAGGCTTGGTTCGGATCACTGGAAGACCGGTTGAATCCCACGCAAAGAAGGATAGCAACCGAAGTATTAAAGGAAATCAATAAGCGCATAAAGTTCCTGATCGATGTCGGCCTTGATTACCTCGACCTGAACCGGCCGCTCAGGACATTATCCGGCGGGGAAGCCCAGCGCATAAGACTGGCCACGCAGATCGGCACACAGCTTGTCGGGGTTTTATATATACTCGATGAACCCAGCATTGGACTGCATCAGCGGGATAACCAAAAACTTATTACAGCGCTTAAAAATCTGCGTGATATCGGCAATACCGTAATCGTCGTTGAACACGATAAAGATATGATGCTGGCCGCCGATCACCTGGTCGATGTCGGACCAGGGCCGGGCATACACGGGGGGCATATCGTTACGCAGGGAACACCCGGCGAATTCCTGGAAAACGACTGCCTTACGGCTTCCTACCTGAACGGGAGAGTAAGGATTCCGGTCCCGGTAAAAAGACGCAGGGGCAACGGACAGCGGATCGTTCTATATGGGGCCAGGGGAAATAATCTTAAAAATATAAATTTCACATTGCCCCTGGGTACCATTACCTGCATAACTGGCGTTTCGGGAAGCGGGAAATCAACCCTGATCCACGATACCCTGTACCCGATCCTTGGCAGAAAACTGTACCGTTCCAAGAGGGAGGCCCTGCCTTATGACAGCATAGAAGGAATTGAAAATATCGATAAGGTCATCGAAATTGACCAATCCCCGATTGGGAGGACCCCGCGGTCCAACCCGGCCACCTATACAGGTGTTTTCTCGGATATCAGGTCCCTGTTTTCCGAACTCCCTGAAGCCAAGATCAGGGGATATAAACCCGGAAGATTTTCCTTTAATGTAAAAGGGGGAAGATGTGAGACTTGTGAAGGCGGTGGCATGAAACTCATTGAAATGGATTTCCTTCCAGATGTTTACGTCCACTGTGAAACTTGCAAGGGAAAACGTTACAACAGGGAAACCCTCGAGGTCAGATTCAAGGGGAAATCGATTTACGATATCCTGGAAATGACAGTTGAGAATGCCGTAGAATTTTTCGAAAACCAGCCCAGGATACTTCGAATACTCAAAACCCTCAATGATGTGGGATTGGGCTACATCACCATCGGCCAGCATGCCACCACGCTTTCAGGAGGCGAAGCCCAACGTGTGAAATTGGCTACAGAATTATCCAAAAAAGATACGGGACGAACCTTCTACATCCTCGATGAGCCAACAACCGGCCTTCATTTCCAGGACATCAGTCATTTGATCGATGTGCTGCACCGGCTGGCAGATAAGGGGAACACCGTTCTGATCATTGAACATAATATGGATATTATAAAGATTGCCGATCATATAGTAGATATGGGGCCGGAAGGCGGTGACCTGGGCGGTAAAATTATTGCGGAGGGAAGTCCCGAAGAAATCCTTGGGGTAAGGCATTCACATACGGCAGCCTGCCTAAAGCGTGAGATAGAAAACAGTATGGCCCGGAATGCGGGCCATACCAAACCAAAACATTGAAACTAAAACCTATCAACCATGAACCATTCTATACTGAGAATCCGCATATTCATGATTTGGTTCCCGGATTTGAGTTTTTTTTCTGAAACACATTCCGCCCACCCTGCCTTTTTTTTCAATCTCCCGGTAAAGGGCAGAATTTCCGCCCTTCCTGTACCTGGAATGCCATTGGTATAATATCAGTTTCCGGGATAATTTATTTGGTTAAATTTATATCTCCTGGGCTCCTTGCCCCTTGAAAGAATGATCGGGAGGAAGAACAAACATGCAGTATACTGGGCACTTCAATTTGGAGGCTGGAGTTTTTATGCATTCCTGCATATTATGCTTCTAT
>DATDPY010000541.1:0-11262 GCA_035292565.1 Cyclobacteriaceae bacterium
GAGTGTCCTACCGTTGAAGTGATCAAGGAGTGGATTAAATCCATATAACTATGCGAAATATTCTGAAGGCATTGAAATCAAAAAAGGTCCTGGTATCGGACGGGGCCTGGGGGACCTTCCTGCAGGCCAAAGGGCTGAAGCCCGGCGAATGTCCGGAGATATGGAACCTCGACCACCCCGATGCCGTATTTGAAATCGCAAAGAGTTACATTGATGCCGGGTCCGACATGATCGAGACCAACAGCTTTGGCGGTTCATCGGTTAAACTCGGCTCCTATGGATTAAAAGAGAAAGCCAGAGAGATCAATGAGGCGGCGGCTGCCATTTCCAGGCGTGCGGCCGGCAAAAGACATTTCGTTCTGGGATCGATTGGCCCCAGCGGGAAGATCCTGATGATCGGGGAAATTTCGAAAGAAGAATTGTATGACTCGTTTTTTGAACAGGCTCAGGCCCTGGAAGAAGGGGGCGCGAATGCCCTTGTTGTTGAGACGATGACGGACCTGGAAGAGGCCACGATCGCGATCAGGGCTTCCAGGGAGGCCACAAACCTCGAAGTGATCTGTACCATGACCTTCGATAAAACCGTCGGTGGGGAGTACCGGACCATGATGGGTGTAAGCCCTGCCGAAATGACTGCCGCCCTCGTTGAAGCAGGCGCGGATATCATCGGCACAAATTGCGGAAACGGCATGAAGGACATGGAAGGGATCGTACGGGAGATCCGGGCAATTAATTCATCCATCCCGGTATTGGTCCATGCGAATGCAGGTATTCCTGTTTACCAGGAAGGCCGAACCGTTTACCCTGAGTCGCCGGAAATCATGTCGGAATTGGTGGTCCCGGTATTGAATGCAGGGGCCAATATCATAGGCGGATGCTGCGGCACAACGCCGGGACATATAAAAATGATCAGAAAAATCGTCGACAGGAAGTAACAGATACCCATGGATTATTACACATTTGAATACAAGTTTGAAGACCTGAAGATAACCCGCGAGCTGATCGCCAGCGTGATGGGATATGAGGGCGGACTGGCCCCTGATCCTTTTCCTGAAATGATCGATGAGGTGCTGGCCGAAGCGCCTCGGCATTGCGACATCAAAGGCGGTTATACAATCCGCGAAGACATCCATATTGATAAGGCAGCCAGAACCCTCAGGATTGATGATATAAGTTTCCAGGTTATGAGGATCATCACAAACCAGTTGAAAAAATCAGAACATGCTGCATTGTTCATCTGCACTGCCGGGGCGGGCATTGGAGAATGGTCCAAAAAATTAATGAAGGATGGAAACCTCTTAATGGGCTACGTTGTGGATGTGGTCGGTTCCGAGACCGTGGATGGCGCCATGGATATCATCCAGAAAAAACTGGAAGAAAATTTGATAAACAAGGGCCTTCACATCACCGAGCGCTACAGCCCGGGATATTGCGACTGGCAGGTCGGCGAGCAACAGAAGCTGTTCAGCTTTTTACCTGATCAATTTTGCGGCGTCAAGCTCTTTCCTTCATCACTAATGTATCCGATCAAGTCGATCAGCGGTGTGATCGGGATCGGTAAAGAAGTCAGGAGAAACGGGTATGCATGCAATATGTGCGATATGGAGAATTGTATTTACCGGAATAAAAGGCACGTTCATTGAGTCTTTAAACGAATGTTTGTTGACGTGTATTGATTTACGGACATTAAATGAATGAAGGGTGTAATTGTTGAATTGTTGAATTGTTGAAATGCTAATTCAACCTTGTAGATCTGGGCACCGGCCTACGGGCTGTAAGATCTGCAAGGTTTTTTGATAATGAAAAGGTGATGAGTTGGCAAGTTGGAAAATTCATGCATGTATTTGGAGGTGCATTAAACAAAAATAAATGTTAGTTTAATTTATGAAATTTCTTTTTCCTCATTTAATTATTCTCAATTTCTTGATTCCTTCTGCGTTGGCACAGGAATTTATACCCGGGCATATTCTGACCTTGGAAGGTGATACAGTGAAAGGATTTCTACTCAATGGGATTGATAAGGAATTAAGTCTTAAAACTATTTTCAGGGAAGGTTCTGCAGATGGCCCAGAAAAAATCTATTTTCCAACAGACCTCCTGGGTTTTGGATTTTCATCTGGAAGGGCTTTCCGCCAATTTACTTTCGGAGAATCTGATTTATCCAAAACCCCGAAGAACACGGTTTTTGCCAAAGAAGTAATAACAGGCCGGGTAGCGCAATATGTCTTGGAAAGGGGTGGCGTACCGCAGCCTGATATTTTCCTGATCCAGAATAAAACCGGAGAGGAATATCATCTTGCCCAACCATCTACAGTCTTGATAACAGCACCTAACGGGAAAAAATACCGACATGAAACTGAAGTTTACCGCGGGCTGATGCAATTGGCCCTGAGTGACGATCAGCAAAATTATATACTTCCTGAAAAATTCAAATATGGACTGAAAACCATATCGAAAGAAATATTGAAGTATAATCAATCCTTTCAAAATGATTATATGATCTCAGTGTACAAACCTATCTATCAGTATAATTATAATTTTACCGCAGGATATTCTATAATTCGTTTTAATGAAATGATTGCATATATTATTTCGTTCTACAGGCACAGGCATAATTTAGAAAAATCGAGAAAATGGACTACATTTAAGGGGATTTCCTTCAAGTACGCCTATCCTGAAAAACCCTGGGGAGACAGGTTTGACCCTGATAAATTTCATGACGGTCAGTATTTTTACCTTTCGATATTACCGATAGGATATAATTTTCATTCGGAATCAGGATTTATCAGGCCTTACGCATTTTTGGGATTTGGCATTGATTTGGTATTTTACAATAGCAAAACATTGGTTAATAATGAAGTGGTTGAAAGAAAATCAAGTCTAAGCGAAATATTCCCGGCCATAATTCTGGGCACAGGAATTAAAATGAAAATCGGCTCAGATTATTTTATTGCCGAACTGGCGCCAAAAGGAATATATGGTGGTATTTTCCTGAATATCGGATATTCTTTTTAGGGGATTTCTGGATGACCGACTGAAGTAAACTTGCTGACCGGAATGCCAGAGCAAATCAACAACACTTAATAATTAAATGCCATTAACGATTTTCTTGAGATGTATCTGGTTCCAGCTTTGTATTTGTCGCTTTACTCGCTGCTGTTTCCCGATTTATCAACGGCTATAATCCTGTAATGAAACGGCGGAAGGCTACGGATACGCTTATCCACATATTCTGAAGCCACCGTCGTTCCGATTTCGTTCCTTGGGATGATTTCTACTTTTTCTTCGACAGACCGATAGATCCGGTAATAACAAAGATCTTGTTCGTTGTTTGGTTCCCAGCTCACCACATTTGCCTGGTATTTATCGACTTCTTTCTGTTCCACCTTCATGCCCCTGACCGCCGCCGGCGGATTATCATCATAATTGGTCGTAAAAACGATCAATGAATAAGCCGGGATCTCATCGGTGATTTTCCCGCCCTTCACCTCCAGTTTTTCCGAATATTCCTGCAAGTCGCCGAAATGATTGAAGGGTACATTTTCCGGGTCATAAATATATTTCCGGAATACTGCGCCTTCGGCGATTCCTTCAACAGACAGATCGATTTGTTGCGAGCTGTGATTCCTGTTTACAATCGCAACGGAATAGGATCCGTTTTCCAGGTTCCTGATCGCCCCAACCCTCAGCAAGGTATCGCTGACCTCAATTTTGTAAACTTCCGCAGGCCCCCTGAAGAATTTAGTTAAAAGTCCGACTGAATAATAGTTCGGCTTCGTGGTATGATCATCGAAATACCATTTAAAGGTGCCCCATTTATTGGCGCGGTACCCAAACTCCCTGTTTGCCGGGATATTGGGCATGTCGCAGAATGTCCAGTAACAACTGGCATATATCCCTCCGTTGATTTGAGCGATAATCGCTTCCGATAATTGCAATCCTACATACGGCTCAAGAGGGGTATTGTTATAAATCATACCGTCGTAGTAAACCGAATCCATGAAATAAGATCCCTGTTTGGGCCCGAACTCCCCCATGATGAATTTCTTATTCCTGCTCTTCGCCAGGTCGGCGCCCCATTTCATTTTGCTGAGGAAATAGGAATAGAAAGTCAGGTCATCGAGATGATATTCATTGATGTAATGATGGCCCCCGTATACGCCGGTAATCTCATCCATATTCTGGGCAGCCCATTCGATAGTGGGCCAGTAAACAAAGGGGGATGCATCCGTGGCCAGTAATTTAATATCCAGCCCGCGGCTTTTAAACTCGTCGTAAAAAAGCTGATGGATACGCTTAAAACGTTCGAGCTCATTATTTTTTACCATCGATGCCCATGCTTCGATGGAGAGTTCGTTCGTCATGCAGTAATTCCTGATATTTGTAAAGCCTTTTTCTTTCACGAAATATTCAATGTTATCCACTTCCCGTTTCACATACTCGCTTTCATTTTTATATTCATTGATCGACTGCACCCCGAAGGAGGTCAGGTAGATCTCGGTGTTGGTGTTTTTCATCATTTCCAGGTAGCCGGCCATCCGATCGATCTCCTTTTTATCCCAACGGGGATTATCGTTCACTCTGGCGAATGAAGGATTCAATTCCCGCCACCGTTTGGCAAAAACCTGCTCGTAATGCCATTGAGTTGGTTTCTGTGTGTGGAATATCACATGGAATCCCACGCCTCCGAAGTGTTCATTGACCAGGTCGGTGGTGACTTTGATGGATGATTTTGACTTGCCGCCAGTTTCGTCGGTCCCGGTGCATTGGAGCATCAAAACGGGAACTATTAAGAATAAAAATGTTTTTTTCATGATTATATCGATTTTTTGCAGAAATGAGTTACTAAAAAACTAATGCTAATAATGGAATGAATAAAGTTAATGGACTGGATGTTTCCTTCAAAGCTTCCCGATATAATATTGGGGATTGCCTGAAATCCTATGCCACAGATGCGAAGGAACCAAATTCCAACCACCAAAAAAGAAATCCTGCTCCTGGATTACATACTGGACACCTATAGTATCCATGGAGCAGGATGTTCACCTTTGGAATTTGGAACTTGGGATTTGGGAATTGGAATTTGGAACTTGGAATTTATAAAGATAATTAGTTCATTATATTTGGAATTATTGTCTAATCACAACCACAGTAAAATATGAAGGCGAAATACATGTTGCATCTGCTGCTGCTTGGTTTTGTATTAAGTTCGTGTTCGAAACCAGGGAATGATCCTCTCGTAAACCTCGATCCCGGCACCTACGACTCCACGTGGTGGAACAGGGCCCCAATACGACTTATTCAAACTAATCTTCCGGAGATCCAGGCCGGTATGGATATGGATGAATATGTTCAAACCATTTTGGAAGCTTCTGCCAATACGGTTTTATTAAACGTTGGTGGGATTGTCGCCAATTATCCGACGAAACTCCCCTATCATTTTAAAAATCCTTACGCGAAAGAAGACCTCGTCGGCGGGCTGCTGGAACGGCTCCACAGCCACGGCATCAAAGTCCTTGGCCGGTTTGATTTCAGCAAGGTAAATGAAACCATTGCGGAAGACAGTCCCGGGTGGCTTTATGTCGGCACGGACGGGAAGATTGTGAATTATAACGGGCAGGTCCATACCTGCATTAACGGAGCTTACCAGCAGGAATATTCCTTTGAGATCCTGAAGGAAGCAATAACCTCCTACCCTCTCGACGGAATATTTTTCAATATGATCGGGTATACGACTACCGACTACGATGGCACGTATCATGGCATTTGCCAATGCAATAACTGCAAAAAGAGGTTCCTCGATTCCACCGGATTTAAATTGCCCATCAATCCGGATATGGGCGATCCGGTTTACAGGGCATACCGGGCTTTCCAGCGATCGACTTCAAACGAACTTTTCGGAAGGATCAGAGACCATATAAAATCCCTGAACCCGAAAATTATCATCAACACCTATACCGATGCCGGCGTAGATCTGATCACGACCGAATCTTCCACCTCGCTCAGCGACAGGTACGACTGGAATTATTTTGCAACCGGCAACCTGAAACCAACGCTGGGTTCATACAAGGACATAACTCCTTCGAACCTGATTATGTATTTCCAGGCTATAGGCTATCGCCACATCGGGCCGCCTCCTAACCTGGCCAAAGCCTGGTTTCTTGAGAACATGCTTCATGGAGCGCCTGCCACATACGTAGTCATCGGCACCATGCCGAACCACGAAGACAGGCTGTTCTTTCCGGTACTGAAAGAGCTGATGGGATTTCACAAGAAAAATGAAAAATTATTCACTAATGTCGCGTCAGCCTGCAATGTTGCACTAATCAGGGGCGCTTACACGGAATACCAGGGCTTGATAAAATTGCTAACCGAGGAGCACATCATGTATGATGTTTTGGAACCATCGGCCATCGGAAGCCCCAGGACTCCGCGAAGCCTTGAAGATTATGAGGTCGTGATCATCGGCGATCTTTCGAATATGGATGACCGGCAGGCGCGGGTTATCGACGAGTATGTGAATAATGGCGGGAAGCTCCTGACGACCGGGATCACTTCCATGAATGATGCCCTCGGGGGGCGAAGAAATGAGCTGGGAATAAAATCGCTGGGAGTTACCGGCGGTTACGAAATTCTGCTCCAGGAAGAATCCACCTATCTGAAAGTTTCGAAAGAGGACAAACAGGTAATCGGCGGGGAGGAGTTCCGGGATTTTGACCTGATGATGATGTTTTCGCGGTTCATCAAATGTAATGCTGGTGAAAACGCACATGGATATTTCCGGCTGGTTCCGCATACTATGTTCGGCCCGCCCGAAAAATGTTACTACACTGATGAAAATGTTACCGATGTCCCCGGCCTGATCGTCAATACATACGGCAAGGGAAAATCGGTTTTCATTCCCTGGCAATTGGGATCCCAATATAATTTCAAGGGGAATTATGCACACAGAGTCCTCTTTACTGCATCGCTCCGGAACTTGCTCAACTTTGAACGATTAATTGAAACCGATGCCTCACCACTCATTGAAATGACGCATATGGTCAATCGTAACGGCGCATATGAATGGATTGGGATGATCAATCATTCGGGACAGCTCGGAAGCTCGTTCCGGGATCCGGTGCCGATATTCAATACCCGAGTTCGCTTCAAACCGGCTAAACCGGTCAAACAGATCAATCTGATGAGGACAGGAAAACAAATAACATTCACACAGGAAGATGGCTGGGTGGAAGGCATCGTTCCTGAGATACGAGATTTTGAGATGGTTTTATGTACTTATTAAAAGTATCGTTTTTCGGAATTATCAAATATGTATCGGTTCCTCATATGGTTTTTGGCAGTGGCAATTTCCAATAAAGCTTTCGCACAGAGTGAATGGGATTCATGGAATGAGCGTTATAAAGAAATTGAAATTCCGGATTTGATAAGTTTTGAAAAACAATATGCGGATTCTGTTGACCGGGGATTGATTTCAGGAAAGCATTATATGCGGATGGAAACCTATAGATTTTCAGCGGAATTTACCGGAAAACAGAGGGATATATCCGACAGCATAAGATCATCTATGAAAAGGGTATATAAAATCTTCGGCAACCCTGATCAATTGCATTTGTTTGATGAAATTAAATATGAATATCAATTTAGAATCGGCAAATATCTTTTTTGGTGTTCTATGCAATCAGTCCTCGACGAACCCTTTAAAAAGGAGATAAAAAAAGGCAAAAGCGTGTATCTGTATTGCCTGTTTTTAAATGAACATAACAGTCAGGGATCATTGATAAATTCTTTCCTTATATCGGAATTCAAAAGATATTAAGTTGAAGGCGATTATTTATACAAAATACGGACCTCCGGAAGTTGTTCAACTTGCTGAGACAGCTAAACCCGTTCCCTCAGATAACGAGGTAATTGTTAAAATCCATGCCGCGACGGTAAACCGGACCGACTGCGGTTTCAGAAGCGCCAATTATTTTATTGTCAGGTTTTTCAGCGGATTGTTCAGGCCAAAAAACAAAATACTGGGATGCGAATTTGCCGGGGAAATTGAATCTGTCGGCAGTAAGGTGACGTCATTTAAGCCCGGTAATAAGGTATTTGGGTACAATGATGCAAGGTTCGGCGCCCATGCCGAATATATGATTGTGGCAGAAGATGACCCGATCGCAATCATGCCTGAAAACATTTCATTCGAAGAAGCCGCACCCATTACCGAAGGCGCCCATTATGCGCTTTGCGATATCAGGGCTGCAAAAATCACGAACGGACAAAAAGCCATGGTATATGGGGCAACCGGGGCAATCGGTTCAGCGGCCGTGCAACTCCTGAAATATTTCGGAGTTGAGGTCACTGCCGTTTGTGATACGAAAAACCTGGATCTTATCAGATCAATAGGCGCCGATGAAGTTATCGATTATACGCGACAGGATTTTACACATATAGAAAAAAAATTCGATTTCGTTTTCGACGCCGTCGGTAAAAGCTCTTTCGGAAGATGCAAACCCCTGCTTAAAAATAAAGGGATCTATATTTCAACGGACCTGGGCTATTTGTCCCAGAACCTCTTTTTAGCCGTTTTTACTCCGTTTTTTGGAGGGAAAAAAGTTTTATTCCCGATTCCGTCGATAACCAGGGAAGATGTTCTCTTTTTGAAGAAACTGGTAGGAACGGGAAAATTTAAGCCATTGATCGATAGAAAATACCCATTAGAACAAATTGTAGATGCTTATAAATATGTCGAGACCGGACAGAAGTTGGGGAATGTGGTGATAACTATAAATTGATAAATTTGGAATAGATATTTTTACAAATACCCGACCGCTAGCCAAACCGTAAACAAAATGTCCATTATAAAATTTTTAATACCGGTATTAATTTTTTTTATATTCGACAGCTGCCGAAATAGTGAGGATTCTCCAAATCAAAACTTTGACTTATTATCCATTTATGTAAGCAGGGACACCACTTTCGATAAAGGTCAGACATTTTCATCGATCAAAGTGGTTGATAAAAAGTTACTCGTTCCAGCAGAAATATCCCTGCAGAATAAGATAAAAATTTTATTAGATTCAATGTCATCTTTTTATTTTCATGGGTTATCTATTGAAATTATTAGTATTGATAGTTCTATAAACAATCAAAAAATTCTAATAATCAATCTTAAGGAAAAACCAAATTTTAGAATTCCAGAGTCGTTAGGATCCTATCAAACCTGGTATGATTACTTTCAGGGATCAACAGGAGGGATGAATACAGAGACAATATTAAAGGAATCGATTTTACAGAGGGAATACAATAGAGAATGGATCGATGGGTTGAGAATTTTATACCAAGGGGATTCAATAGGTGTATGGGACCATATTAATTTAGATGGTTTATTACTTCGAAATTAGAATTGCATTGTACAAGAATCTGATATCGATTCACTGACTTTTGATTTTCGATACGCGATGTGCGATGTTCGATTTTCGATTTTTTAATTCGTTTTTATATGAACTATAAATAACCATCCATATCCTTCACTTAATAACCGACATCCGGATCGCCTTAACGGCATCAATCATCCCCATAAACCCCTCAACCGGAACGTAAGAAGCAATCGAATTCCCTGATCCCATTCCATAACCCCTGGACATTGATCGAAATCTATTCCCTCTTTCCTTCACGATCCGGTAAACCTCATCATACGAATTCAGGCAAAGAATATTAACGTCAATTCCACCTAACAAACCGATTCGATCATTGTAAAGTTCGATCCATTTCTCAAACGGCGCAATTTCATCTTCGTTGGAATGCTTGGCATCGATGCCCAGGGCGATGATGTCATCCATGATCGAGAATATATTACCGCAGCTGTGCAATAGGAATTTCTTACCGGATGTATGGACCAGATCAATTATTCTCTTGTACTGAGGCAGAATATGTATCCGGATAGTTTCTGGTTCGAGGAGCGTGGTGGATTTGAAACCCAGGTCATCGCCCATCCTGTAAAATACAAAGAGGTCGCTGTATCGCCGGATCATGGCCGTCCATAATTCGACATACAGGTCGCCGATCCTGATGAACAGGTCAGAAAACAAATCCGGATCATTGTATTGAAGCACGGCAAGATTCTCGAAACCGACAAGGTCCTCGGCAGACTCAAAGATGCCGTAGCCGCAGCCGCCGTAGGCCCTCATGCCGGCCGGCATTACTTTCCGGATCGCTTCCAGATGGGGGCCATAGGAATTCCAGAAAATTCCCGGGATTTCGCCGAAAGGATATTTTTCGAAATCAGCCCTGGTCTGGATGGGGCCTTTCATTCCGCCCATAATGGCGCCATGACCGGGATAAATATCGCAGATTGCGGCCTCGTAATCGAAAGCATCATACGTCATATCCTTCCAGAAACCGGTGATAACGCAATAATAATTTTCAAGGTCTTCAGGCCTGTTTCCCTGAAGTGTAATTTCCTTTCCCAGGGCTTTGGAAATAAACGGTAAATCGATATGATGTTCATATAAGGGCAGGCGGTCGGGGCGGCGGTTATAAAGCACATTTTCGACATGGGTATAATCGGGCTGGAAATTCCGGTCGGGGATGATGACAGAAATGCTTTTTGGTTTATTCATTGAGGCATTTGATAACTATACATAGTGACATATATATTTCAGCATTGTTTAAATCCCCTTCCTGGGATTTTAGTCGATAACAAAATAGAAAATACCAATTTATTTTTTCAGGCTTGATTGCTTCCTGTGATAAGATCCTGACTGTTATAGAATCAGGATAAATTTAATGAAGATGTTTTAAAAGTCAATAATACAATTTGGCCATAAAATATTTTTTCGTTCCCCTTGGTGAATACCAGCCTGAATTGAATTTAGGCAGGCAGACGGAATCTCCGGTTGATATACACCATCGGAATTAAGAAATATTGCTCGCTATGGGGGACCCCGGGTCGCGCGCCAGCCGTTCCGCACATTGCCGGCCCGGGGATGACATCACTATTATTTAATTTCTGATGCGAATGCAATTGGTTATATTTTCATCCTGCTCGTTAAAATTATTAAAACAATTAATGGAACGCTTCCCGGGACTTGCATTTAGAGGATTCTCGTGCGGTGACACCTGCCTGCATTGCATTTCGACCGGCAGTTGGGGTTTCCAATAAATATCCAGGATTTATCGGTTACCTTATTATTTAATCTTGCTCATAATCCTCCGTCAATAGCTATTTAAATACAGTGTGTAAAACTTTTAATCATACCTGCATTTACGCGC
>DATDPY010000542.1:0-4223 GCA_035292565.1 Cyclobacteriaceae bacterium
CTGGGCGATCAGGCCGGTTATATAATCCTCACCCAGGAAGGGAATAGTTATACCGGGACCATGGGTTCAGACCAGGGGTCCACGTCGATCGAGAATCTGGTGATCGAAGGCAACAAGCTCACAGGGAATTTTGAATTCATGAGTTATAGCATTGATATGAGCGGGGCATTCAACGCCGATGTGCTGGAAGGAAAATTCGTCGCAGAAGGATATGAAATTCCATTTGTTGCCACAAAAGAAAAATAATGAATTATTTCAATTTATGAAGGCTGACGTCCTGATAAGGAGGGCGACACTTGCCGACCTGGAAGCGATAACCGGGATATATAATGAGGCTATATTGACAACAACGGCAACATTCGATACCGAGCCCAAAACTTTAGCTGAGCGAACAGAATGGTTTCAATCTCATGACGACAGGCACCCGGTGCTGGTGGCAGTTGTTGGCCAGGAGGTAGTGGGATGGTCGGCGATCAACCGATGGTCAGACAGGCCGGCATATAACGATACTGCTGAAACATCTTTTTATGTCAAAGCCGGCCACAGGGGGCAGGGAATCGGTAAAACACTGAAGGCTGCAACAATTGAGGAAGCCCGGCGGCTGAAATTTCACACGCTCATCGCAAGGATCGCCCAGGATAACCCCGTAAGCATGCACCTCAACGAAAGTGCGGGATTCGTACATGTGGGCGTCATGAGGGAAGTGGGGAAAAAATTCGGGAAATTGCTGAATGTACACATTTTGCAGAAGATGTTAATGTGATAATAATTGATTTGAAGAGCAAGCGAGTTATAGTTTCGATATCCTCGGTCTGTTATTTTATTTTTATTGTTTTGTAATCGAAGTATCTAAAATAATGACTTTATTGATCCTGTCAAGTTTTGTTTTGCAGATTTAGTTCTTTAAACATCTGACGCTATATCCATCCCACTTATCGTAACGATCTGTATATATTCCCGGAGAACTGCAATAAAGGAGACGGATCAAAGCGCTCGTGGAATCTATCTCCGTTGTCGTCCACCAGTAACCGAAGTTACCGATATCCGCGAAATAGCCATTGTAATATCGGGCGCCTCCTGGAAGAGCCGTAAAGCCACTCTCATTCGTAGCATCGGTGTTAGGACTTGTCCAATGAATGGTTCCGACTTCTTTCATTTTATTTCCTGCAATACTGCTGTCTCCAATAAAATTAATCATGGTCCTCCATTCATCATTCGTAGGGATATGCCAACCGGCAGGACATAATTTATCCGTGTCAACTGCATACCAGTTGTATAAAGCGCCATAGGTATTTTTAAATGTGCCATCGTCATTATTGTACCAACAATAACCAGGAGTTTTCAGATTGCTCCATGCAGTGTTATCGGTAACCAATGGTATGGGCGTGCCATCGTTATACTTTGTGGTTTTTAGGTTTTCGCTCATCCACAATTGATCGCCTATTTTAACGGTATTGTAACTTATACCATCCCCATCCATTACTTTATCCGAGGTAACAATAGCCTCATTTTCACAACACAAAAATGTATAAGATAATGAAAGTACGATCATTGATATTAGTAATTGTTTCATTTTTTAATATTTTATATTAATATTTTTTAATAATTAACTCAGTAAATCAGCAAATTGAATAGTAGAATTCTGATGTTGCTTGGGTATTATAATTTTAAGTTTAGGCTTTGCCGCTATTCAGAAAAAGGGAATCCAGCCTGTATGGTTTTAATTTGTTCTTTTACTTTTTGGTATTGAGATAAATTTCCACCAATATGAAATCTCATCGGTATAGCTCCCAGCATACTTCCAATTAATCCGCCTGAAAGAAACCCGGAAAGCGATCCTAGTAATATATTTGGAGCTGGTCCAAAATCGAACATACATTCTAACAAGCCTCCTTCGCAAGGTTCATATGATTTATTTCCGATTATTCCTCCAACGAATCCCCCTGTAAAAGCTCCGATGATTATTCCCGAACTGACCGAATTTATTTTTCGCAAATAAATATTGTTAATCTCCATGACGGGAATATGCCGACTGTTATTATTCGTTATTTTGTAATTCAAAAGATTTATGGCAGGATTTTTAATTCTGTCAATATTTATATTTTGGAGCTCAATGGTTGAGTCATTTATATTATAAAGGATCCCTTTTGCTTTGGTTTGGTCCATAAAGACAATTTTTGCAGTGTAAATTTTTGTATTTTTAGTTTTGTTTTGAATTTCTTGTGCATTTGCCTGATGTAAAAACATCGTTATGACAAGAAAAAGAATATCAGCGATAAGTTCTAAATGCTTATTCATTGGTGATAATGATTTATTTTATACCTATTGATATTTCCTGAAATTTGATTAGATGCCTGTTATTTATGAAATTGATTTTTTGGGAATACCATCCCTACAATCGCATTATTAACCAAACCAATGGATATTATTTTCTGTTTAGATTAAAAATTGATAGATGGATAGACCTGATCAAAAGGATTTAGTATTTTTTAATTAATAATGATTCCCGGATTATTGAAAATCGCAAATGATTTTGTTTGCCAAGAAGTATTAAGCTGGATTCACTGGAAGATGATCCTGTGAAAATACATGTAGGAGATCAATCTGATATAAATGTAACCGCTTCAACATTTTTTAGTATCGGAAGAATATTTCATATGATAAGATATTGTTAAATTCAAACTGGATTTCAACATTCCAGCATTGTATTTTAAGACTTAATTGAATATTAATAAAATGAAAATTTTATTGTTAATTTCCTGCTCCTTTATGTTCTCAATTTCATGCAATCAAATCCATGAAAAGAAACTAATATTGACCCATTTATACATCGATCCCTCAACACCCGGAGAAGGCTGGGGAATGGGGGGGCCGGCAGTCGGGGATTTCGACGGTGACGGGGATATGGATGCAGCCATTTCCCGCAGAACAACCAGTGAAGCTTATTGGTATGAAAGGGAAAGTGATTCCGCATGGACCAGGCATGTTATGGGAAAATCTCCGGGCCTTGGCAATGCCCTTGGGGCAGCCGCCCTCGATATCGATGCAGATGGATGGATCGACGTTGTATTTAACCAGACCTGGTTTAAAAATCCGGGGTCTCCAGGGAATAAAGTTGATGATTCATGGGCACCCTTTCCATTTGCCGGCAGTGGTCACGATATTATTGCGGCGGATATTAATCTCGACGACCGGACAGATATTGTAAATTATACGGGAGATACCCTGTCGTGGTATGATCCTGCCTCAGGGTTGGAGCTGAACCTTATTTCATCCGGATATAGCGATCATGGCGGAGTGGCCCCGAAAGGAGTGGGTGATATTGATGGCGATCAAAAACCCGATGTGGTTATACCGGGATACTGGTTTGAGAATCCCGGCAATGGCATCGACGCCTGGCCGCGCCATGAGTGGCCCTTTACGGAGATCCCCGGAACATCTTACGGGAGAAGCATGAGAGTTTGGGTCACAGATATCAACAAAGACGGAATGACGGATATCCTATACAGTCATTGCGATACGGGAGGGTCCCATGTGTACTGGATTGAAAATAAGGGCAGAGGCCTGGAATGGGCAGACCATCAGCTGCCCGATCCCCCAGTGAGAGATGGGGATGTACCCGGTACAGGATCGTTCCATTCCCTCGGGATTGCCGATTTCGATCTGGATGGTGACCTGGATATTTTTGCGGGCGAACAGGAAGATCCCGATACGCAAATGGAGTCCGAGGGGAAGGTGGCCATGAAGCCCCGGGGATTGAAGGAGCGAGGTGTGATCTGGGAAAACACAGGGATTAACAGTATGGTATTCAATCCGGTTGTTTTTCAGATCGATAATCCAGGCTGGCACGAAGCTGTGGTGACGGATGTTGACGGCGACGGGGATATAGATATCATTTCGAAGATCTGGAATGCTGACGGCCCGGCTTACCATGTTGATTTCTGGAGAAATGATCTCATCAGATAGCCGTAAGAATTCATTATAATTGATTTTGATCAAAGGCAATGTCCGCAAAACTGTCGCTGAACCTGGGCCACGTTCAGGAAACCCTGCTGCTTCCTTTATGGGGAAGGGCTGTTGAAAGCCGGAAAGAGAAACCGTTATTGATCGATGCCAAAGCAGTGGAAATCGTTAACAGCATCGATTATGATTTCTCGGTTATGACGAAGAATATCAGCCAGGTTACCCGGCTTGCCTGGATCGGCCGGAGCCTGGTTATCGAC
>DATDPY010000543.1:0-4886 GCA_035292565.1 Cyclobacteriaceae bacterium
ATGAATAATTAACCTTCCCGAACAGGGAGAATAAGCTGGATTCACTGCCGCCGTTATAGTTGGTTATTCCGGCAGTCCCGGCATTCAGGAAACGATAATTGATATCGGTTGAGAAGAAATTCACGCGAGAGCCTCCGACATCCCTGTAAAGGCCGGAAATGGCTTCCGTTCCCGCAAGTACGCTGATGCGATGGATATTGCCAAATGTCCGGGTATAATTCAATGTGTTATACCAGGTCCAGTCAAAAACATAGTTATAATCCACGTTCAGGGAATGATTGGCGCTTGGTTCCGATCCCTCGATGTTTCTTTCGGAGAATCCCGAGTAATAATAGTTCCGGTAGTCAATGCCAATCTGGGATTTTAAGGTTAGGCCCTCAATGGGTTCCAGTTCAAGGTAAGCGCCGCCGAATGTGCGGATCCTTTTCTGCACGTTGTCCTTATTTCTGTCTAATGAGGAAAATGGGGTATCCGAGTTCCCCAGGTTAGTTCCCTTTGACCCGGCATAATAGCCCATTATATCGTACTTGGGTATGATCGGCTGGGTCCTGAAAATTTCAGCAACGGAATTCCCTTCAGTATTATCACCTTCACCGACCCGTTCGCTGTAGGATACTTCAAAGGTTTCCCCGATCCTGATCCATTCTTTCGGTGAGAATTCGGTATTGGATCTGAGGGAATACCTGTTATAATTCGTGGCATAAATAACACCCTCCTGGTTAAAGTAATTCATGGCGACAAAGTATCTCCCCTGCTCTGTGCCCCCGCTGATCCCGACATTGTATTCCTGGAGAGGCGCTGGCTGGTAGATCTCATCATACCAATCGGTTCCTTCCTTGTTGGCCCTGGTGATGCCGTAAAATGGGTTCAGCGAATACAGGGCGGGATTAACGGCTGGATCACCCTCAAATCGCTTGGAAGGGAATATATAATCCGGAATGAAATTTGCTGCGTTTGGATCGGATCCATATTGTCCATGACTGAAAACGAAACCTGCATCGGAACCGTTCACGTCAATATAGTCGTTCCGGGCGGCAGTGTACAACAATTCACCCAGTTGCTGGGTATTGGTCAATTCCAACCTGTTCGACGCCTTTTGTACCCCGTATCGGGCATCGAAGCTGATTTTCGGAGCGCCCGTCTTTCCCTTTTTGGTGGTAATGATGATCACTCCGTTGGCAGCGCGCGAACCATAAATTGAAGCCGCGGAAGCATCCTTTAGGATCTGGATCGTCTCGATATTGTTGGGATTAATAGCCTGGATTTCACTTTTGGTCGGTACTCCATCGATAATATACAATGGGTCATTATTATTGATGGTACCCCAACCACGGATCCTGACCATTGGAGCGGCCCCAGGCCGGTTATCCTGGCCAATAGACACGCCCGCTGCACGTCCCTGCAATTGCTGGGCAAAGCTTGCAGCCGGCATTTCACTCAGCTTTTCGGTGTCCACAGAAGTAATAGCGCCGGTAATATCCCTTTTCGACTGGGACGTGTAACCGGTAACCACTACTTCCTGTAAAGCCGTCACATCAGCTTCCATTCCCAAATTAATTACGGATTGTGCGCCTACCGTTACGGTCTGGGTACTGTAACCCACCGATGAAAACACCAGCACAGCATCAGCGCCTGGAACCTGCAATGTGAAAGCGCCATCCAGGTCGGTTATCGTTCCAACCGTTGTGCCCTGGATGTATACATTTACACCCGGCAAAGGAGACGCATTCTCATCCGTCACCTTGCCGGATACTGTCCTCTCCTGGGCATGTACCATGCCCGCAGAGAGCACAAAACTCAGCATGAACAGCGTTAAACGCTGTACATAAGTAAAAATTTGCATAGTTAATCGTTTTGTGTTAAACATAATGATATCCACACATAAAGTTTATCTTGAATTATAAGCTAGTAATGCACAATGATCCGAGTTAAGGATAAAAATTAATTAATAAATTAATTGTTGTATATAAAAATAATAACACCTCTTCTTTATCCGTTTCGAATTTTCAGTTGACTATAAATTTCAAATTAAAAAAAATGAAACATTTTTCAAAAGTTTTTTTTCTTTTTGTCATCTAATGCGATCTATATTGAAAATTATCAAAACTTTCATCAATTTGTGATGTGTTCGATAATAATTGCAATTAAATAATATTTTTGTTGATTTCAGGACAATTAAATACCATTTTTTCAATTTTTAGGCAAATAATTGTAAAAAACCTTTTTTCTGCCACTTTTTTGGATTTTATACCAGGTTCCCGTCCGCATGCCGGATGTAAATTGCCCATAATAACGAATACAGCCTTTCCGGTCATAAAATTCCCATTTGCCGTCTTCTATACCATTTAAATACGTCCCGGATTGCCAAATCACACCCGACCGGTAATAAATGATCCATTCTCCTTCAGGCAAACCGTTTATATACTTCCCCCTGCGTTTCAAATTCCCATTTTCATGGTAAAAACACCAGACTCCTTCATGCAGGCTCTTATGGAAAATTCCTTCTTTTTCAATTTTCCCGTTCGCGTAATAATATTTTGAAGAATCATGTTGCAGGCCGTTTTCCCATTGTTCCGAAGCAAGCAGGTTCCCGTGATCATCATAGTATTGAGAGAGCCCGTGAAGCAGATTCAACCTGTATTTTTCCCTTGCGCTCAACATGCCGTTCGGATAATAAAATTTCCACTCCCCCTCACGCAGGTTATCCGTATATTTCCCTTCCGACCTCACCGCTCCGGACGGATAATACATAATGGAATCCTGACCGGCAGATTTTGATACAGGGATTATACAGCATAGGTAAATTAATACTAATAGCATTAAACAGTATCAAATTTGATGTTGAAAGTAAACATTATTAGGAAAATGCAACGAATAACATTTATTGGTTGATAATGAACCGCTGAAAAATTTAACCATTCTAAATTATATATCCATATTGACAATCATATCATTCTAATCAATTTCCGATTTAGATTTTGAGGCTGTCTCAAAAGTCAATAATGCGATTTGGCTGTAAAATATTATTTCGATTCGCTTTGTGAATCCCCGCCTGCCAATGACAGACCCTGGTAATGGCGGGCAGATTTGTGCCTTTGGGACTTGGCGGCTCTTGGATGGCTGTTTTAATGCCACCAAGGCACAAAGGATCACAAAGAATACCAAAGAAAATATTGATATAAATAACCTAATCGTACTTTTGAGACAGCCTCTTGATGTAAATTATTCAAATGACTACCGATCTTTAATCCCTGCGGGAATTAACACTACGGACAAAGTCATTTGGTCATAAAATAGGCCTTAATCGTAACTTATTGGGTTTTTATTCACTTAAATTTTATATAACCTGATACATCAGTTTTATAATTGTGATTCTGTTTATTGCTCTTTGTAATAATGTTGAAATTGAGATAAGGATACTCGTTTCCGATTTATAATTCATTTTCAGAATTAAAATTCCTACATTTAACTATAAGATGCTGTTGCATTACATTGAATCGGGATTTTCATGTAACCATGCAACGGCAGCTTCGATTAGCTGATGATGGCCCGCAGGCAGGAGAATAATTTTTTTCTTTTCGAGATGCCTGGTCAGCGGTTGAACATGATCCTCCGTGATGATCTTGTCCCGGTCTCCGAGGAAAATAATCACAAAGACGTTTTGAAAGTTCAGAGAGCCGGCCAGGAGGTCTGCGTTGATAAACAGCTTCCGCATGACCATCCATGTATCAAATACTTTTTTTCGTTTTTCCACAGACCCGAGCTGGCTTAATGCAAACCTGGCTGTTGATGCATGGATCAATTTTAATTTTACACCCCATGTTGCTATCCAATGGAAGATTCTCTCCTGGTTAACCGAAAGCCGGAATAACCGGCGGGCAAGCCAGGTTCCGGTGGCTATCCTGTACCAGAAATTCAGCCTGATCCCGTCGGGGGCGATCATGACCAGATTTTTAATTCGGTCAGGCTGCCGGTTAGCGATCACAAGGGCATACTTCACCCCTATGCTGTAAGCGATGATTGAAAATTTACCGACCTGACGGTATAATAAAAATGCCTCCATCATATCGCTGAGAAAAGCCGGTTCCAGAGGGCGGACGCCGTAGGGCCAGTGGCTGCCGTGATAAAACAGGCTGAAACTGAAAATCCTGTATTTTTGTGCCGCGAAGGTATTTTCAAGGCTTCTGAAAACATCGGCGTGCTGTCCAAATCCATGAAATGCAAGTAAAGTCTCAGGTCCAGTCCCGGATTCCAGGTAGGCTAACCTGGCTCCGCCATAATCATACGTCCGTTCATCCCACATTTTCAATGTTTAAAATAAAGATGCTCTTCCCGGGAAAACCTGATCAAAAATATATCGTTATGTTACTATCTGTCCTATATGAAACATTCCGGTTCCTTTTCTCAAAGAGTACCCGGCTGCAATTTATATTGGTTCGCTGACTAATTAAAATTCCAAGGAATGAATAAACTGATCATCATACCCTTATTCGCCCTGATCCTGTTTTCGATCGATCTCTATGCCTACCAGGCCTTCCGGTTTGCTTTCATCCAATCCGGTGAACTGGTCAGGAAAACCATTTTTATTGTTTACTGGTCGGTGACAGGGCTCGTGATCGCAGGTTTCTTCCTGTATAATTTTACCAATCCCGATACCTTAAGCAGAACCTACCGCCTGTTTTTAATGGTGGGTGTGTTCATGAATTATTTTATAAAAACTTTCATCATTTTCTTCCTGGTAATCGATGACCTGGTCAGGCTTGGCCGCTGGATCTGGCAGGAAGCCGCTTCCTTCATGACCCGTCCTGGAAACCAGGTAATCGACCCGGGGGGAAACGTGATCACGAGGTCTGACTTCCTGATGAAATCAGCCCTGGTAGCAGGAG
>DATDPY010000544.1:0-4755 GCA_035292565.1 Cyclobacteriaceae bacterium
TCAATTTTCTGGCCTTTCCATGAAAATCCATCATTCCACCCCAGGATACTGGTGACCGAATAATTTGATTCCGCGATATCTTCCACTACACCGGTATTGATCAGCTCGGTACGAAGAAGGTTAAATTTTCCACGGAATTCGGGAGAAGCCGTACGAAATGAAATCAAGGCCTCGCGTGAATATCCTGATGGACGGTTTTTAGCAAATTGGATTTGCTGATAAACGATAATGGTGCTGAGAGCCAGGCTTAAGGAAACCGTAAATTGAATGATCACCAATGCCCTTCGGGGCAATCTTGAAAACCGATCCGTTATAATGGCTCCTTTAAGGACTTTAACAGGCTTGAAAGATGAAAGATAAAGTGCAGGATAACTGCCGGCCAGCAATCCCGTAACCAGATTGAATGCCAAACATGCTGTCCAAAACATGGGGTTTGTCCAGGGCATAGACATCTCTTTATCGGCAAGGCGATTAAAGCCATTCAAACTTAGCTGAACGATAATGAGGGAAAAAACGAAAGCGATAAGTGTCACCAACAATGATTCACCTAAAAACTGCTGGACAAGCTGACTTCGCAGGGAACCGATCGATTTCCTGATGCCCACCTCTCTTGCTCTCCTTTCCGAGCGTGCCGTACTCAGGTTCATGAAATTTATGCAGGCAAGCAGCAAAACAAAAACCGCGATGATCCCGAACAGCCTTACCACTTTCATTTTTTCGCTGGTGACTTGTACTCCGTTTTCAAATCGTGAATCCAGATGCCACTTTCGCATGGGGAGAAGAAAAAGTTCCGGTTTGGTATTTCTTTTTTCATCATCAATATGGGGAAGCATGACGTTCCTTATCAATGCCGATATTTCTTCAAAGGACTCGTTGGGATTAATCTGGGCATAGATGAACATATTATAATTGTTCCAAACATTCAGATCGGCCCATCCGTACAGGAAAAGTTCGATAGGTGCGAAATACGCCGCTTCGCTGAATTCCGAATTTTTAGGCAGGTCCTTATACACACCCGTTACCTTCAATTCAATCCTTGCATCCATGCTTACCACCTGGTTTACCGGGTTCATATCTCCAAATAGTTTTCTCGAAAGGGTTTCGGAAAGCAGGATCGAATTCATTTCCTTCAAACCGTCCAATGTTCCGTATTTCATTCTCAGGCTGAACATCTCAGGCCCCCCATCCTGCATAAAATAACCGCTTTGGGTAAATTTCTTGTCTCCGGAGGCAATTACACGGTCTTCTGTTCGAGACCTTACTAATACGACTTGCTTAAAATGTGAACTATAGTCCGCTTTGAGAAGGGTTCCCAGGCCGGTCGGTTGAACCGGATTAACATAAATTTCTCCCCTTGAGCTTTCCCTTCGGTAGAGCCTGGCAATTGAACCATAGTTTCGATGATACTTGTTAAAGGACAGCTCATCTAAAACCCATAATCCGATCAGCATGGCAACAGCCATACCCAGGGCCAGTCCCCCGATATTTATTGCCGAATAACCTTTATTCCTCAAAATATTTCTCCAGCCTATTTTGAAATAACTTTGAAACATGGCAGAATGATTAAAGTAAATTGTTGTGGATTTTCTTATCGCGAATGGCCTCAGGTAATTCAATACCTGGAACCAGTAATTAAGATTCGCCCTGTACAGCGATTTATTTTTTAATGTCAAATAAAAATTTTCTTCAAGGTCGCCCTGCACTTCCTCGGTAATTTCATCCCGGATAAACCAGCGGAGGAATCTCTGAGCGTATTTGGGCGGTATGGACTTTCTATTATTCAATTAAAATATAGAGTTTTGATCATTCATCCTTAAGGCATTCCACCGGATTTACACCGGCCGCCTTGAAGGCTTGAAATCCTACCGTAAACCAGGCGATCACCAGCGCTATGGATCCGGCTCCGGCAAAATACCACCATTCCAGTTCGATCCGGTAGGCAAAATCTTCCAGCCACCAACCCATAATGAACCATGAAACCGGTACGGCAATGAAAATGCTGATCACGACCGGTTTTAAGAAATCGGTACTGAGCAAAGACACTAAGTTTCCTGCCGTTGCCCCCAGAACTTTCCTGACTCCGATTTCCTTGATTCGATGCTGTGTGCTGTATGTTGCAAGTCCAAATAATCCCAGGCATGCAATAAAAATGGCCAGGGTGGCAAAAAAGCCAAAAAGTTTGGCAAACTGCCGGTCATTGCGATATTGTAAATCAAATGTCTTGTCGGCAAAAGTATACCGGAATGGATTTCCGGGATATAAATGTTTGTAAAGATCATTGATTCTTTTAATAGTCCCCGGAAGACCATTGGATTGCACTTTTACCGATATCGTGGATTGGGTCGATGATAATCCCAGGATCAGGAATATATTTTCACGTTCTTCATGCGCAGAAAACCAGTTAAAATCCTTTATTACCGCAACAATTTCAGCTTTATTCCCATACATGTAAATTTCCTGGTTTAATGCATCGCCCGGACTTGTAAAACCAAGTGCTTTCACAGCGCTTTCATTCACGATGACCGGCCACAGATCGTCATCTGAATCGGTAATCCTTATATTTCCTGTACCTGCCATATACTCCAGGCCGTATATATTTGTAAAGCTGCTGTCAATCCAGATGACTGCGCCATGTATATTTTGAGAGGGATCAACGGTCATTTTCCGGATACTGGTGGAGGTTGCTGTAAGTTCCTTGCCCGGTACGGATGTGGAAACTGCGGATTGAATAACTCCCGGGATATTTTTTAGCTCATTTTTCAAAACTTCCGGTTGGCTGAATTTGTCGGTCCCCTCCTTGAATATTCTTGGTCCGGGTATCTGTATAATTTGTTCGAGATTTAACCCAAGGTCCAAATTGCGCATGAAATCCAATTGACCGTATACAATGATGGTCCCGGCTAAAAGTATAACGGAAACAGAAAATTGAACGACAACAAGTAATTGTCTGAATGATGATCGATCCCCGGAATTTTTTACGACTCCTTTTAATGCTGTTACAGGCTTAAAAGAAGAAAGAATCCGGGCAGGATATATTCCAGTCAGGAGGGTTGTTATTCCAAAGGTAATGAGGAACCCGCTCCAGAATACCGGGTCAGACCATATGGTCGGAAGTTCCAGGCCAAGAAGGGTATTTACATACGGGCGAAGTGTTGATGAGATAAATACTGCCAAAGCAAATGAAATAAAAATAGTAAAGGCCGATTCGGTCAGGAACTGAAATACCAGTTGATTTTTCCCGGCTCCTGATACTTTCCGGATCCCTACCTCCCGGGTCCTGTCGAGCATGCGGGCAGTTGTCAGGTTAATGTAATTGATACATGCGAGAAGGAGTATGATAAACCCAATGAGCATAAAAAAGTAAACAGAAAGATAGCTTCCCATTTTAGTTGCCGGCGCAGGGATATTTCCATTTAGGTGAATATCCCGCAAGGGTTGTAGATCCTCGTATGCAGTTGTATTTGAGCGCTCGAAATAATCTCTCCTGTTTTTAATCAATATATTTGTGATCAGGCTTTCGGCTTCTTCCGTGTCTGCATCTTTATGTAATTGGAAGTAGGTAATAAAATTTGTCCACCCCCAGCCGGTCGACGGATCACTGAACTGGCTTTTTCGCAGGAGATCCTCCATGGGCAGCAGGATATCAAATTGAAGATGTGAATTTTCCGGGACATCCTTAAATATTCCGGAGACCCGGTAACTGCCGTTGATCCATCCGCTAACATCAAGGACCTGTCCCAAGGGATCAGATAAATCAAAATATTTTTGTGCAGATGATTTCGAAATCATCATCGTCCCCGGCGCCAGGGGATTTTTGGAGTCTCCGGATATTATATCAAAGGTGAAAATGCTGAAGAAAGCCGGATCGGCATAAAATACCCGCTCTTCTTCAAAAGCCTTATCAGGTTTTTCCGGAACAGATATAAAAGCGCTGTTATCCTCCGGCATTAACCGGGCAAATTGAATTACTCCAGGTACCTCCTGTTTTGCAGCCGGTCCCAGCGCCCATCCTGTGGCAGCTTCAACTGATTGACCGCTATTGGGTTGATTTAGAGTCTCGACCACACGGTATATGTACGGGCTATTTTTATGATGTCCGTCGAAACTGTATTCAAAAGAAACATATTGATAGATGAAAAGACAGCAGGCAAACCCCATGGTCAGGCCCAAAACATTAATCATGGAATATAATTGTCTGCGTTTCACGTTTCTAATGGAAACTGAAATGTAATGTCTGAACATGTCTGTAGAATTCATGATTGAGTATGTCGACTTCGTACTTTTGATTGCAAACGGCCGCAGGTAATTCAATACCTGGAACCAGTAATTAAGTCTCGCCCTTAAAAGAGATTTCCTCTTTACCGTCATGTAAAATTTCTCCTCCAGGTCGCCCTGAACTTCCTCGGCGAGGTCGTCGCGGAGGAACCAGCGGAGAAACCTTAATGCCGCTAAAGGGGGTAAACTATTGTTGTTGTTTTTCAATCTCAATTATATCTGCGTAGCGTAATCCACTCCCATTGCCGGGAATTGATTCCATAACGACACCCGGAAGTCCCTCGAGGTCACAAGGGCTTTCCTGCCATAAGCAGTTATCGTATAAATCCTCTTCCTCCGCCCTCCCCTTTCCGCAGTGGATTTGCCCATTTTTGAGGTCAGGAATCCCTTGTCCTCAAGCCGGGTAAGGGTGGAATGTACCGCACCGATCGAGACCGCCCGGCCCGTCTGGGAATCAAATTCTTCGGCGATTTTGAAAGC
>DATDPY010000545.1:0-3513 GCA_035292565.1 Cyclobacteriaceae bacterium
CCTGAGGTGGAAAATGCTGTCAGTCTTACTCCTGTCTGGGGACCGGGACTTACTCTTCCCGACCGCCTGGTAAAATACGGCGATAAATGGTTCGAAGAGAGCAGGATATATGCGGCCGACACCTCTTTTTTCAAGATATTCGATTTTAAGCTCGTTGAAGGAAATCCAATCACGGCCCTGAAAGACATCGGCTCGGTCATCATTTCCCGGTCAATCGCGCGGAAATATTTTGGAGATGAGGATCCAATGAATAAAATGATTACGATAAATTTTAACCAGGATTTCAATTTCAGGATCACGGGAATTATGGAAGACATACCCCGGCAATCCCATTTTCATTTCGATTTCCTGCTTTCCTATCCTACGCTGAAGCTTGCCGAAGGAGAAGGGGGTGAGTGGTTTACATGGAACGATTTCGGCCATTTCAATTATTTACTTTTAAAGGATGGCACATCCCCAAGGGATCTTGAAAGCAAAATGATTGCCTGGTCCGAAAAATATATTCAATATGACTCATCAATGCTGGAATCTTTGCACCGCGGCGAGATAGGTTTCGGACTGCAGCCGATCAGCGGAATTCACCTGCATTCCAGGTTAAAATGGGAACTGGAACCAAACGGAGATATTACCTATATATACATTTTCTCCGCCCTTGGCCTGTTTATACTCCTTATTGCATGCATTAATTTCACAAACCTGTCCATAGCAAAAACATCGGGAAGGCTGACCGAGATCGGGATAAAAAAGATTGCCGGCGCATCCGGACTGCAGATTAAAACTCAATTTATGACCGAAGCCGTGTTCACAGCATTATTATCATTTTTAACAGCGTTGATCCTGTTTGAGGTAGTTGCCCCCTCTCTGCGCAGCTTATCAGGGAAACCTTTGATCATCGATTACGCAGCGCCGGTAACCTGGATATCGGGCGCAGCATTGATCATGATTTGCGGCATTCTTTCAGGATTTTATCCTGCAATTATTCTTTCCAGACTGGCTACATCAAATATTATCAAGGGAAAAACATCTTCCCGTTTTCAAAACGCTGGATTGGGTAGCGCCCTCCTGGTATTTCAATTTTTTATTTCCATATTTTTAATCATCGTAACTTTCATAATATCTGATCAAACCAGGATGCTGAGGAACAAGAAGCTTGGGTTTGATTCAAACCAGGTGATCGCAGTTCCGATTAAGGATACACTTGAACTGCGTAATTATGAATTTGTAAAATCCAGTATCCTCGAAGATAGCCGGATTGCGAATATTTCGGCAGTATCAAACATACCGGGAAGAAACTTTAACCAGAACCCGATACGATGGAAGGGTTCCGACAGGGACTACTCAGCTTCCGAATTAAAAGTAGATGAAGATTTCTTCGAAACTCTTGATTTAAAGATCCTGGAAGGCCGGGGCTTTTCGAAGGATTTTCCTTCCGATGTGGAAAATGCTTTTATCCTGAATAAAACGGCTGCTGCATTATATGAATGGGAATCTCCGTTAAACGAAGATATTATATGGTATGACGACGAAATCACCCGTACCGGAAAGGTGATCGGTGTGGTTGAAGATTTTCATTTCCAGTCCCTCAGAAGCGGGATCGAACCCCTGATCATTCATTTTTTTCAACCCGATTTCAATTATTTCCTGATCAGGATCAATTCGGGAGATATCACATCCACGCTGGTATCGCTTAAATCAAAATTCAGCCTGTTAGACCCGAATCATCCATTTACCTATTTTTTTCTCGACGAAGATTTCGCAAGGCTTTACGAGGGGGAAATGCGCATGCAGAAAGTGACCGGTTACTTTACGATCCTTGCATTGCTGATATCCTGTATCGGTTTATTCGGCTTGTCTTCATTCTCCATAGAAAAACGTACAAAGGAAATCGGGATCCGGAAAGTAAACGGAGCAACCGCATTTGATATAACCAAAATGTTGTCGGCTGATTTCATCAAATGGGTGGTGCTGGCTTTTATTCTTGCCTGCCCGGTGGCCTGGCTTTTTTCAGACCAATGGCTGCAGAACTTTTCAGTGAAAATCGAAGTATCGTGGATCATTTACCTGTTGACCGGAATGGCGGCCGTCGTGCTTGCCTTGTTAACCGTTCTCTTCCAGTCAAGAAAAGCCGCATTAAAGAATCCTGTGGATATATTGCGGAATGAATAATTTACCCTCAATATGATCCGGCACTTTTTTTATCTGGCGCTCCGAAGTTTTTTATGATCCCGTACCTTCTGTTTTCAATAATTTTCATTTCAATTAACTGAGGGAAATTCACGCACGGTTTTAAATAAAAAGGAATCAGTTGTAATCCGTCAGAATATTGCTCGAAAATTCTTTGACGATGAAAACCCGATGAGGCAAGCGCTCATCATCGGGAATTCGGATTAATTCAAATTATTTATATCATTCAGGTCTTATGCCTGGGAAAACCTGCATTAACCGAATTGCTGAAAAAATTTGCTTTCTGTTTCTGGATGGATTTTCTTAGGGGCTTTTAGGGATACAGTGGTATAAAAAAATACAACTTTGGAAAGAAACAGGCCAAATTTTTCAAGCAGGATCGGATTTATTGCGGCGGCGGCAGGGAGCGCCATCGGACTGGGCAATATCTGGAGGTTCCCTTTCCTTGTGGGCTTGGGAGGAGGAGCTATTTTTCTGCTGGTATACCTTATTATCATCTTTTCAATTTGTTATCCGATATTGATCACGGAGATCGCCATCGGGCGGGGAGCCCAAAAAAGCGCTTCCGGGGCATTCCGGAGCTTGAGATTTCCGAATTGGTCATTCATCGGACTGCTGACGGTCGTATGCAGCGTGCTGATCCTTTCATTCTATATTATTGTTTCGGGATGGGTACTGGGTTATTTCGTTGAAATATTAACGGGGAACTTCAATATTGGACAACAATTTTCGGGATTCACCTCCGATATTTTCAGGGTAAGTGTTTATTCCATTTTATTTATGGCGGCAACGGCGACCATCGTCTCAGGAGGGGTAACCAGGGGGATTGAAAGGGCAAACCGGATCATGATGCCTTTGTTATTCACCATCCTGATCTTTCTCGTCGTTTATTCCCTTACCTTACCGGGAGCTCGTGAAGGATTGAAATTCTACCTCATCCCGGATTTCTCCAAAATCAATCTGTCGGTCATTTATTCTGCTCTTGGTCAGGGATTTTTTTCGCTTTCCCTGGGCATGGGAACGATGTTAACCTATGGCAGCTATCTCAGCAGAAAAGAAAATATCCCATCCTCGGCGGTTATAATCACATTGGCTGATTTTTCGATCGCTTTTATGGCGGGCCTGATGATATTCCCGATGGTCTTTACCCAGGGGATAAGCACTCAGGGCGGAACAGGGCTCGTATTCATCGCCATGCCGGGAATTTTCGGGACCATGGGACCGGTTTTTGGCACTCTGATCGGATCATTGTTTTTTTTATTATTAGGCTTTGCCGCGCTTACATCCACCATTTCCCTCCTTGAATTGCCCGTATCCTATTTTGTGGAC
>DATDPY010000546.1:0-2374 GCA_035292565.1 Cyclobacteriaceae bacterium
GGTTGTTTCCCACATCATTCAAAAGCTGCTGTACCAGGCGCTTCGTTATCTTGCCGCCACCAACGGCGATAGGCCCTTCGATGGCCATTCGCTGCTGATCGCGCGTCATTTGGGGAATCAGATAGTGGCTTCTGTTAATAACATGCGTGAGGTCGGGGAACTGCGAGCATTCGCCGATAAAATCGGAGCGCATGGTCAATGCAATATACACCGGCAATTCGGTCTGCCTGATCGATTTAAGGATCAGGTGTACAAAGGCGCTTGCCGTATTCGCAGTATTTGAGTCGGGTCCCGACTTCATATACCTGAATAATTCTTCGAACTGGTCGATCAGCAGGAGAACATTCACCGGCTTTTTCCTGTTTTTAACAATTGGCTTTAAGGCATCTACCAGGCCAAAGGAGCTACTCCGAAGCAGGATATTGGTTATCAACTTATCGGTTTCCCTTTCTTCCGGGCTTTGATAACCGCTGTCGGGCGACGCTCTAAGTATGGATTCGGCAAGATTTTCAATGGGCGTATTTCCCGGCCGGGTGGTCATGATGAGCCATTCGGATCCTGCAGGTCCCAGGAACCCGCCATAAAGAACCGGCATCAGGCCACAGAACATCAATGATGATTTCCCTGATCCCGAAGCGCCGATTACAGCTATAAACCTGTTCGAGGAAAGTTTCTCGAGGATATCATCACATTGTCCCTCCCTGCCGAAGAATAAATGATTCTCTTCGAAACCGAAAGGTCTCAAGCCCGGAAACGGGTTGATTAAATGCGTTTCCTGAAGTGATCGCTGACGGGCAATATCGAGTTCCTTAGTTCCCATTGGATTGCTCAACCTGTGAAATAAACGGTTGGATTGACTCCCTGGTAATATCTCCCTCTTTCATCAAAATTAGATCATCTTTCTGTATCGACAATGAATCGTCAAGGATTTTATTGGAATCCAGTACGATGGCTGTAGGGTTCCTCGTGTTTTCCCTACCCATTCCCAGAGCTTTCAGACGGTCGAGGATTTTGCTTTTAACCCAGTTTATATCTGAGTTTACAGAATAAATAATAGTCCCGTCACAATTCAACAGGTGTTGATTATGCTGGTCTCTAATCTTCAGGAATTCTCCTTCAAAGTTTGAGAAGACCACATCAAAACCAGATTCCTCGAGCAAATCACTGATCGGCTTGCAGGAATTGTATGCGGCAACATCGCAGATAATATAAATCAACTTCCTGTCCTTATTGGGCCGGTACCCACCGTCAAGGGCAGGTTTGTTGGATTCATCCAGCCTGTTGATTATATAATTCTTAAGCTCTTCAACAGGCAGCGATAATATTTCCGTGTTTTTAATATTCGCAAACTCCCTTTTCAGATTTTCTATGAACAATTTCTGTTTCACGGAAAGCGTTTCCATATTATCGGAAAGCCAAATGATCCTCTGAAAGCGCGGGGGCTTCCGGATGTCGTCAATTTCATTCACCCGTTGGCTGTGCTCAGAGGCGAGCTGATTTTCAATTTCAACCAGCGGCAAGCCGCGATCTTTGACCAAACGCCCGGCATCCTCTCCAACCAGGTGAACCGAAATACTGCACCGGCTAAGGTCTTCCCTGACTTTTTGTTCAAGCAACGCAATATTATCAGGTAATTTTTCTTCAGGAAACACCTTATAGCCATTCCTTATTATTTCTCTCAGCACACTTTCCCGCTGGTTTTCAAGGTCGAGTCCAACCTGGGCCAGGTATACCGATTTCAGGCTCATGGAACTTACCAGGTCTTCGGCCTGACGGATGGCGGAACCCCTGGACATAAATATGCTTTTAATTACGTAAACGATGTCATAAATTTTCAGCCAGAAAATATTTTCCGATTCCCCCTCATGGACCGGTTTGAATTCTGTGATATAATCGGTGACGGCATCAATCTTGAAAAAATAAAAATGCTTCGCGTGACTCAAAGCTGCAGGTATGTCGCCCGGGTTTATCTTGCTTTTAAGTGTCAACAAAATCTCCGAACCGGACCCTGCCGACCGGTTACGGCTGATTTCCTTCTGGATTACATCGAGGTAGCCGGACAACAGCGGCGATTTGAAAAAGTTTTTTGATAATACAGGAATTACAATGGCCGGAAAATAACGGAATGTATCAGGTTCAATATCATATTCAGAGAGTTTGATGACCTCGAGTTTTACGCCTAACAGCTTCTGGATCAGTATGCCCAGAAGCCGCGAAAATTCCGTGACCCAACCAATCTTGTTTTCCGGATCCGGCGCATCATCGATGGTAGAATTTATTATAATTACTTTTAAATCAGACATATCTTACTCTCCATATTCCGGGTATCCCGGAACTAAAAAGCATAATCCCAATGCAATTTATTACTATTTCG
>DATDPY010000547.1:0-9751 GCA_035292565.1 Cyclobacteriaceae bacterium
CCTTGAGAAGTTCCACATCCGTCGCGTCGCCATTCACTACCAGGGTATCGGGCAGCATTTCCGCCAGAGAAAAGCTTTTATCTTTGTTTATCTCAACAAGTTTTGTATTGTATTTACCGCTTAGTCGACGGGCGGCATGATAGCCGATCTTACTGCCTCCCATGATCATAATGTTCTGGATTTCAGTGGAATCCTCACTGCCAATTTTAAGAAGTTTTTTAATTCCTTCCTGTTGCGCAATAAAATAGGCATGATCATTCACCCGAAATACGGTTTTGCCGTGGGGAATGATGGTTTTGCCGTTCCGGAGAATGGCAACCGAAACAAAATCCAGATCAGGGTTCAGGAAAGAGGTTTCCTTGATCGTCTTGTCCTTAAGAGCATTTTTTTCGTCGATGATGAGGCCCAGGAGCGTAAGTTTACCATTATCGAATTCAAAAGTGTCGGTTACCGTCGATTTGGCCAGCAGCCTTTTAATCTCCCTGGCTGCGAGCGATTCGGGGGATATGAGTTCATCTACCCCGAGTACTTTTAGATCAAGGGTTTCCTTATCAAAAAAGAATTCGAGATTGGTGATGCGGGATATGGTCTTAGCTGCCCCAAGTTTTTTAGCAATGATGGAAGTTGCCAGGTTTGACTCTTCCGAACTGGTGACGGCGATAAATAAATCGGCGTTTTCTACTCCTGCGGATTTAAGCACCCGATAAGACGTTGAATTTCCATGCACGGTCGTGATGTCGATATGGCTGGAAACATGGTCCAGCTTTTCCTGATTAACATCAATCAGCACGATATTGTGTTTCTCATACGCCAGCAATTTGGCGAGATGAAATCCAACTTCTCCTGCTCCGGCAATTATGATGTTCATTCCCGTGCTAAAACAATAGCGTAAATATAGTGTATATATTGGGTTCGGACTTTACACTCAGGCTCCCATTATGCATCTGCATAATCTGGCGCGATAAAGACAACCCAATCCCAGAGCCGTTCCTCTTTGTAGTATAAAACGGGATAAAGATCTTTTCAATTGCCTCAGGTATTATACCGGGCCCGTTATCTTTTACTTCGATGATGGTCCGCTGATCTGAATCGATCCGTGCCCTTATTTCAATAATGGGTTCGGAGATCCCATCCAGGGCTTCTTTTGCATTTTTAATGAGATTAATCAGGATCATTTCTATCAGTTCCCGGTCGGCCGTGATCTCAAGTTCTTCAGGCAACAGGTTTGATGTAAAAATAATCCCATTCGCTTCCATTTCGGGTTTCAGAAGGTTGATGATATGGTCTAACATATCTTTGATCTTCACGATGGTGAATTTCGGCTTTGGAATCGTAGTATAATCCCGATACGCATCTACGAAACGGATCAAACCTTTCGAACGGTTCTCTATCGTTGACAGGCCATCGCTCAAATCGTCAACGGACTCCTTTTTAATCCGGTATATTTCATTATTCTCCCTCGAGATATCTTCCTGCAGGATTTCATTCAGCGTCCCGGTCAGCGATGCGATAGGCGTTATCGAATTCATAATTTCATGGCGAAGCACCCTTGTCAAATTCTGCCAGGCTTCCAGTTCCTTTTGCTGTAACTCCGCCTGAATATTCTGGAGGGCAACGATTTTGATCGTGGTACCCCTCATCCGTAATTCGGTGGAGTGGATTGCCAGCGATACATCATTACTCTTTTTTATCAAAGTCTTATGTCCCGGTTTTAATTCCATCAATTTTCGGAACAACTCCGGATTTTTAGGCTTGATCTCGGCAATATTATGGATTTGCGGGGCTTGCAACAACCGCCGCGCCGTATTGTTGATCAGTTTAATTTCGCCTTCCTGATCGAAGGATAAAAGGCCAGTACCTACATGCTGAACAACGGTATTGAGATAATTCAGATTTTCTTCCTTATCTGCCCTTGCCTGCCTGATTGCCTCGAATACTTCATTGAAGGATTTATTCAGCGATTTAAAAGTTTTACCAAGGAAGTTATCATAAGCGAAACCGCTTGAGAAATCCGAATATTTGATCGATTCAAGGAATCGGGTAAGCTTTTTATTGGTGATTTCAACATATCGGATCAGGTCGATGATCAGGAATAGAATAAGCGCGCCAATCAGGATTATGGTGATGATCTTCTGTTGGTTAATGATAAGGTAGGTAAAGCCGATGATACTCCCCATCAGCAGGATGATCCTTGAAAAGATGCCGATTCTGAAACTTTTAAAGCCCATATTTTTCCAATCGGCGATATAGCGAAGAACGCGTCAGCCCTAGTTCCTGTGCAGCAAGGGTGATGTTTCCGTCAAACTTTTTCAGGGCTTTCCTGATTAGCATTTTTTCAACTTCTTCAAGAGTCAGTTCTTCCAGGATCAGGCTTTCTTCATTTTTATCCTGTGTCCCGGAACTGAAAAACAGGTCTTCAGCATTCAGAATATGACCTGTGCTCATGATAACGGCCCTCTCGATGGCATGCTGTAGTTCCCTTACGTTCCCAGGCCAGGAATATTTCTGCATTTTTTTCTGCGCGGATTCATTGATAGTATGGATATGCTTATTGTATTTCCTAATATAGGTTTGCAGGAAATGGTCGGCAAGCAGGTTTATATCTTCTTTTCGGTCACGCAGCGGGGGGATCTGGATTTCGATCGTATTGATCCTGTATAAAAGGTCCTGCCTGAATTTATTGTCCTTAACCATGTCATAGATCGGCATATTGGTGGCAGAGATCAGCCGGATGTCGATCTCTTTCGGTTTATTGGATCCGACCCTTGTGACCGACCTGTTTTGCAATACGCTTAAAAGTTTAGCCTGGAGGGGGAGAGAAAGGTTCCCGATCTCATCGAGGAATAAAGTGCCTCCGTTAGCCACTTCAAACCGGCCGGCTCTTTCTTCCTTGGCATCGGTAAATGCGCCCTTCATATGCCCGAATAGTTCACTTTCAAACAGGGTTTCGCTGATGGCGCCTAAATCGACACTGATGAAAACTTCGTTCTTTCGTGAAGAATTTCGGTGAATAGCTCTTGCGATCACCTCTTTTCCAGTCCCGTTTTCACCCAGAATCAATACGTTGGCATCGGTTATGGCAATCCTGTCGATCGTCTGAAGAACCTTGATCATGCTCGCGGATTTTCCGATGACATCCTGGTATTTCGTATCGATATCAGCCGAGATTAGCTGCTGCTTGTTCCGGAGATCTTTTACTTCAATCTTGGATTGGCGCAACTTTATCGCTGAAAGAACGGTGGCAAGAAGTTTTTCATTCTCCCAGGGCTTTAACACGAAATCAATTGCACCTTCCTTTATCGCCTTTACGGCCATTTGTACGTCACCATATGCGGTGATCAGGATGACGACAGAACTGGGATCTATTTCCAGGATCTTTTCAAGCCAGTGAAATCCTTCATGCCCGCTGCTGACATCCTTGGTAAAATTCATGTCGAGAAGAATTACATCATAATTCTCGTTGTTCAGCAGGATCGGGATTGAATCGGGGTTCTTTTCTGTATCTACCTGTTTGAAATGTCGTTTGAGAAACATCTTCGCGGCCCGCAGCAAATCTTCATTGTCATCAACGATCAGTATTTTTCCTGTTTTGCCTTCTTCCACCATTATCGGGTTGTTGTTGTCAGCTTAAATTTAATATAATATACGCGATTGACATAAATAAGGCTTACTAAATTCGGGTACGATAATTATGACCGTTTCCGGACACCTTCGTTCGATGATGGACGTTGAGAAGCCTGCACGGACTCTATTTTCAGTCAAATACGCCACTTTTTATTTGGCACATTTGTTGGGTCTTTTATGCGTCAGTCGGGTTGACTTAAATGAATGTATCCCATGTCAATGGATAGAAAAATAGAAAAAAAGAAATGGACCGTTAAACGCATATCTATTGGCGCAGCATCGCTGTTGTTTGTCTCTTTTATTCTGTATAGTTTCTTTTTTGCCGACAAAAGATCGAAGGTAAAAGTTGACGCTGAAAAAATTACCATAGGGACAGTAATATATGGAATATATCAGGATTTTATACCGGTTACAGGAACGGTACAGCCTGCGGAAACCCGTTTTCTGGATGCAATTGAAGGTGGAATCATTCAGCAAATTTATAAGGAAACCGGCGAGGTGGTTACAAAAGGCGAGTCCATCCTGAAGCTGACGAATTCCGCCCTGGAATTAAATGTGCTATACCAGGAGTCACAGCTTTACGAACAAATCAACCATGCAACAACAACCAGGCTCTCGCTCAATCAGAATGATTTGAGCCAGAAGGCTGCGCTGGCCGAAATCCATTACCAGATCGACTTGCTGAGACCGCAATATGAACGATACAAACAACTTTTCGATAAAAACCTGATTTCCAGAAGGCAGTATGAAGAGGTGGAGGAGCAATATAAATACTACCTTAAAAGGCTTGAGTTGACTTATGCATCCTACCGGCAGGATTCACTGAGCCGGAATTACCAGATAGGCCAGGTAAATGCCTCTGTGGCCAGGATGCATCAGAGCCTTGATGGTGTTGGAAGAATCCTTGAAAACCTCCTTGTCAGAGCTCCCATCGACGGCCAGCTGGCCGGCCCTGAACTTGAAATCGGACAATCCATTACGGTCGGCGAAAGATTAGGCTGGGTCGATGTGCTGGATAAGTTCAAGGTCAGGGTCAGGATCGATGAATTATATCTTCCCCGCACTGAACCAGGCCTAAAAGGTTCTTTCAGATTTGCAGGTGAAGATTTCAATCTTCAAATTACCGACAAGATCTATCCGACGATTACAGAGGGGCGATTCGAGGTTGATATGGAATTCGTGGGAAAACAGGCTGAAGGAATAAAGCGGGGCCAGTCTCTGCGGATCCGGCTTGAATTAGGCAGTTCAGAAAAAGCGCTCCTGCTTCCCATGGGCGGATTTTATAAAGATTCGGGAGGTAATTGGGTTTATGTTCTTGAGAGTGATGGATCGAGAGCTGTCAGAAGGGATATAAAACTCGGGAGAAAAAACTCTGAATATTTTGAGGTTACCGGAGGCTTAAAGGAAGGAGATAAAGTGATAACCTCTTCCTATGAGAATTTCGGAAATAATGAAGTATTGCTATTAAAATAATTTCAATCCGGATAATTAAATAATAATATTATGATCAAAACGGACAATCTTAAAAAAGTTTTTACGACTGATGAAGTTGAAACTACTGCTCTGAACAATATCAGCATGGAGATCAAGGAAGGTGAATTTGTTGCGGTCATGGGACCCTCTGGCTGTGGCAAATCTACCTTGCTTAATATCGTGGGTCTTCTTGATAACCCGACTGAAGGGGAATATTTTTTTGGAAGCCAGGAAGTCTCTAAATTCTCGGAACGGCAGCGGGCACAACTTCGAAAAGGTTCGATCGGTTTCGTGTTTCAAAGCTTTAACCTGATCGATGAACTCACTGTATTCGAAAACGTGGAGCTTCCCCTGCTTTATTTGAAGGTCCCTTCCGGGGAAAGAAAGAAAAAGGTGGAAGAAGCTTTGGAGCGTATGAATATTATGCATCGCAGAAATCATTTTCCGCAGCAGCTCTCCGGTGGACAGCAGCAAAGGGTGGCCATTGCCCGTGCCATAATTGCCCGGCCAAAAGTGATCCTCGCTGATGAACCTACCGGAAACCTCGATTCCGCAAATGGGGAAGAAGTGATGAAATTACTAGCAGAATTGAACGAGGAGGGTACCACGATCGTAATGGTTACTCACTCGCCCTACGATGCAAATTATTCTCACAGGATTATCAATCTGTTCGACGGCAAAATCGTAACGGAAAATATAAAAGAGCAGTTTCACATTTAAGATTAAGGTCGAAGGCTCCGTTAAAGGTTGGTTATTTTGCCAACCTTTTTCGTTTTAAGGCCTGGAATTCATTAATTCCTCAATTTCCCCGATCTCAATGGGAATTTTTTTCATTAGGTCGTCGATCCCCTTTTTAGTGATGACTACATTATCTTCGAGCCTGATGCCGAGGCTCTCTTCCCGGATATAAATGCCGGGTTCGACAGTTAAAACCATCCCTTCGGCGAATTGCCTGTAGATACTTCCTACGTCATGTACATCCAGCCCAAGGTGATGGGATACGCCATGCATGAAATACTTCTTGTATGCCGGCCGGTCTTTATCCTGATTCTTAATGTCGGTCTTGGTGATCAGGCCAAGTCCCAGGATTTCCGATTCCATTATCCGTGCAACCTCTTTCTGGTATTCAGGAATAATATTCCCGGGAGTCAGCATCGAAAAAGCTTCCCGCTGGACCTTCAATACTGCGTTGTACACGTCTTTCTGCCGTTTCGTAAATTTCCCGTTAACAGGAATCGACCTGGTCAGGTCTGCATTATAGTTGGCAAATTCCGACCCGACATCCAAAAGCAGGATATCCCCATCCCTGCAGGCTGCATTATTTTCAATGTAATGTAAAACGCAGGCATTGTATCCCGAAGCAATAATGGGTGCATACGCGAATCCGCGTGACCGGTTCACAGTGAATTCATGGATGAATTCAGCCTCGATTTCATATTCCATAATGCCAGGTTTCACGGCTGAAAGAACTCTCAGGAATCCTTTTTCAGTTATATCGATGGCCTGCTGGATTAATCTGATCTCCTCGGGTGATTTTATAGCTCTTTGCGCATAGATGACAGGGGCTGATCGGTGGTATTGATGCAAAGGATATTTTTTTTTGCATGCGTTTATAAACCGGGCGTTCCTTGTTTCCACTTCGGTCACCGGCCTCCGGATATGTTCATTACTGTCGAGGTACACATGTTCCGCCTCGGCCATCAGTGCATTGAATGTGGTTTCGAATTGATTTAGCCACATCACATTTTCAATTCCCGAAATATCCCGGGCTTCTGTCTTAGTCAGCTTATGGCCTTCCCAGACGGATATTTCTTCATTGGTTTCACGCATGAATAATACTTCTCTCAGGTTTTTTTCGGGGTGACCGGGGAACAATACCAGGATGGTTTCTTCCTGGTCGATCCCCGACAGGTAAAAAAGATTGGAATTTTGTTTTAATAACAGGCTGCCATCGGCATTCGTCGGCAGGATGTCGTTGGCATTGAAAACCGCTATGGAACCGGGCAATAATTTCTCGCAAAATTTTTGCCTGTTATGAGTGAATAAGAAGGGATCAATCGGATGGTATCTCATTGAACCGGACTTTATAATTGATTAAAAATAACGATTTATTTTCTTATGCCTATAGATGACATATTATTTTCCATCTATCTTTGAGCGAAGGGAATCTTTTGAAAATTGCCAGGCATCAGGAAGTAACTCGAATTCATATCAGTGGATAAAACGGAAGACCATTTAATTACCCGGTTCAGAAATGGGATCAGGCTGGTTCATAAACAGGTTAATAACACCAAAATCGTTCATTGCGGATTTATTCTTGATATTGGAAGCCGCGATGAAGAGATCCAGGAACAGGGGGTCGCTCACTTCTGGGAGCATATGGCATTCAAGGGGACGAAAAAAAGGAACTTTTTTCATATCATCGACCGGCTGGAATCGGTTGGCGGCGAATTAAATGCTTTTACCACCAAGGAAAAGATCTGTTTTTATGCATCAGTGCTGGATAAATATTTTGAAAATGCTGTTGAACTGCTCACAGACATAACCTTCCGGTCCGTATTTCCGCATAAGGAAATTGTAAAAGAAAAACAGGTTATCCTTGATGAGATGTTGATGTATTACGATAATCCAGATGATTCTATCCAGGATGATTTCGATAATATAATTTTTCCCGGCCAGCCGATGGGCAGGAATATCCTGGGTACGCGCGATAGCGTAATGTCGATCAGGCAAAAGAGCTTTGCCGGTTTTATAAACAGGAACCTCCATAGCGACAAAATCGTGTTTTCGGTTGTTGGTAATATCTCTGCCGATGCCTGCCGGAAGATCGTTGAAAAATATATCGAAGGGTTGCCGGGATTCAAGGCCATAAACCGGAGAAAAAAGCCGGTTCCTGCTCCTCCGGAAAACAAAATTGTTAATCGAAGTATATCAAGGGCATATTGTGCGATCGGAAGGCTGGCTTACTCCATAAAACACCACAAAAGGCTTAATTTTTTTTTATTGACCAATATTCTGGGAGGGCCTGCTTTAAATTCAAAGCTTAACTTAGCCTTGAGAGAACACAAGGGTCTGGTTTATTCCATCGATGCGTCGTATTCGCCCTATTCGGATACCGGAATTTTCGGTATATTTTTTGGTACAGAAAGAAAATTACTGGAGAAATGCCTGAATCTTGTAACCCGGGAGATGTTAAAACTGAAAACAAAGCCGCTGGGTACTTTGCAGATTAATAAAGCCAGAGAACAGATGATCGGCCAGCTTGCCATGGCAGAAGAAAACTATAACAGCCTAATGCTCATGCTGGGAAGAAGCATCCTTGATCTGGGGTATGTCGATCGATTTGAAAATATCGTAAATCAAATCCGGAAAATTACTTCAGCCGAACTAAGAAAGATCGCCGACGAAATGTTCGATGACCGTGAGTTGTCGTCATTGATTTATTACCCGAATTGAAGCATATGGAATTTATATCAGAAGGGATTTTAAAATATGCCGAGGAACATACAAGTCCTGAGTCCGGCATTCTTAAGGAAATCGACCGCGAAACTCATGTAAATAATTTGTTCCCGAGAATGCTGAGCGGTCATTACCAGGGAAGATTTCTGAGCATGATCTCGTCAATCATCAAACCAGCCTGTATCCTGGAGATCGGGACCTATACGGGTTATTCAGCCATATGCCTGACGGAAGGCCTGGCTGAAGGAGGAAAAATTCATTCCATTGAGATCAATGCGGAGCTGGAAGGCACCATAAGAAGAAATCTTGAAAGGGCAGGGGTAAGCGACCGGGTCTTGCTGTATTTCGGAGAAGCCCTTAAGATCATACCATCCATGAACCAACAGTTCGATCTTGTTTTTCTGGATGCCGATAAAATCAATTATGGGGCTTATTATGAATTACTGATCAGACAAATGAAACCCGGCGCCATCATGATAGCCGATAATGTATTATGGAGCGGAAAGGTCATTAATAAAGAGGACAGGGATAAGGAAGCTGCGAAATTAAGGGATTTCAATGATCGCGTTAATGACGACGCAAGGGTGGAGAATATATTATTACCAATCAGGGATGGTATCATGTTAATCAGGAAATCAAAATGAATAAATTATTATTAATTTGTTCCTTTTTTATTTTGCTAGCGGGCAATGTCATTGCCCAGGGACCATCGGTACCAGGCCAATTGCAGTTTGCCGGGATGGACCTCAGGCTAACCGAATCGCTCAGGAAGGAATTACAGACTGAGGTAGATGCACTGACGCGCAGTGAAAAATATTTCAATATCAAGGTGGAAAGAGCGCGGCAATATTTCCCGATTATCGAACGAATCTTTAAAGAAGAAAATGTGCCTGAGGATATAAAATACCTTGTTATCCAGGAGTCGGCCCTCATTTCAGATGCGGTTTCCTCGTCTGATGCCGTCGGGTTCTGGCAGTTCAAGGAAGGTTCGGGAAAAGAAGTTGGGTTCCGGATCGACAGGCAGGTTGACGAGCGGCTGAATATCGTTTCGGCAACGAGGGGAGCTGCACGATATCTCAAAACCAATCACTTTTATTTCAAAAACTGGATCTATGCAGTATTGGCGTATAACACGGGAAGGGGGGGCGTCGAAGCACACATTCAAAAGAAATATATGGGCGCGCATAAAATGGAC
>DATDPY010000548.1:0-6610 GCA_035292565.1 Cyclobacteriaceae bacterium
ATATTGCCGCAGTCGTCACAGATAATATAAGGGGAATAACCGCGCCGGTTCTGGAACAGGATGGCCTGTTTTTTTTCGGTGAGCGTTTTTTCCAGTTCGGTGAGAAGCACGGAACTAAAATCGCTCTTCATCAGTTTTTGCCGTCGTTCTTTTTTGGTGTCAACAACTCTGATTTCGGGGAGTACGGCCTTCCCGAATCTTTTATCGAGTCTTACATATCCATACTTTTCCTGTTTGGCATGGAAATAAGATTCGATGGAAGGTGTTGCCGAACCCAGAAGTACATGGGCCCCCGATTGCAAAGCCATGACCAGAGCTGTATCGCGTGCATGGTATCGTGGCGCCGGATCGGGCTGTTTATAGGACGGCTCGTGCTCTTCGTCGATGATGACCAGGCCTAATTCCCGGAATGGCAGGAATACCGATGACCTTACGCCGGCTACCAATCGGAACCTGCCGTTCAGCACTCCCTGCCATACTTCGACACGTTCGTTGTCGGAATATTTTGAATGGTATACTGCCATCCGGGTCCCGAAAAAATTTTTAAGTCGCGAAACAATGTGCGTGGTCAGGGCGATCTCGGGAAGGAGGTATAAAACCTGGGACCCTGAATCCAGGTAATGCCGGATTATGTCAGTATAAATTTCAGTTTTCCCGCTGCCGGTAATTCCATGCAGCAGTACCGCGTTCTTTTGCGGGAGAAGTTCAAGGATCTTTTTTCTGGCGGATTCCTGATCGGCTGTCAGATCGAGGCGCGTGCCCTCCTGTGGAATTTCAGGGAATCTCGGAATAACGACATGGAACTCCTCGAAGACCTTATTTCTAACCAGGGTTTTGAGCGATGATTGGGAGCCGGCTTTCAGCATCACGCTTTTTGCGATACCTACCTCGTTTTCTCCCGGATTCTCCATTACATTAACATGCTTCAGGTATTGCATCAACAGATCGACCTGCATCGGATGGCGTTCAAGAGCTTTGAACAGCTCTTCAAGGGAGGAAGGGTCAGCCCTGTAAGTTTCACCGAGCCTGATTCTGGCCTCCCTTTTTGGGACATATTTGTCCTTTACTTCTTCATAGATCAGGACGGACTTTTTATTTAAAAGTGATTTAATGACATGATACGCATTTTTCAGGTCAAGCATCCTGGCGGCCTGGGAATACGTCAAGGATTTGCCGCCCTCCAGGGCAAGCAGCAGTTGATTTTCCTTCTCATTGAATGCCAGGTTGCCTTCCGGTATATCGGGGTGCATCATAACCTTCGATTCGCTTGATAATTTCAACCCGGAAGGAAGGGCGGCATTGATCACCTCACCCAGGGTGCACATGTAGTATCCCGCCATCCATTCGTAAAGCTTCAATTGTCCCGGGTAAAGGACGGGGTTGTCGTCGAGGACATCGAGCAGGGTCCTGGGATCATAGTTTGCCGGCGCATTGGCATGCACGGATGCCACAATACCCGTGAGAATTTTTTTTGAACCGAACTGAACAATCACTCTGGAACCGACGGAAACCTGAGGGTGTATTTCCCCGGGAATTTCATAAGTAAATGACTTTGGGAGGGGCAGGGGAAGGATGACATCGGCAAAAAACTTGTTGCCTGCCCGGAGATCTGGTATCTGGAGGTCCGTCATTTATTGTAGAAGGCGCAAAGCTTCTTCCACGCTGTGGACCGGAAGCTTGCATGCTTTGTTATAACATACAAATATTGTGGTTTTTCCGTTTATGGCTGTCCGGCCTTCGAATAATGGCAGGCTGCTTTCCCTGCCTGAACCCATGACGATCTTGCCCGGATTGAAATCAGCCAGCAAGTCACGGCAAATTTCGTTATAATCCGGGCCAACCACGGCGATTTCGGCAAAGGGATTCGACATCAGGCAAAATAATTTTCCCCAGTTCGAAAGGTATTCCGGCTCGGCGATTATTAATTTATGCATCCTCGAAAGCATTTTGCCCGAAATCTCAAGGAAGCCTGCGTGATCGAGGATCTTCCCCAGCTTAAATAAATTCAAGGCCATGACTGAATTAGAAGAAGGGATCACGTTGTCGAATAATTCTTTTTTCCTGGCTACCGGTGTTTCGGCATCCATTGGCGAATAGAAAAACAAGTCTTCCTTTTCGTCATAGAAATTTTGAGTCACATAATTCCCGATCTTCAAGGCTATGCCGACCCATTTTTCATCGAAGCTAGCCTGGTAAAGTGAGATCATCGCTTCCATGACGAATGCATAATCGTCCAGGAAGCCGGGTGTTGAATTCCCAGGGTCTTGCAGTTTTCTAGGCAGCTTTCCAAGTTCCTCAAAAATTCCGGACAGCACACCGGCATTACGAATAGCGGGAACCAGGAAAAAATCGTCCCCGAAAGTGATATATGCATTCGCCAGGCCGGTGACCATCATCCCGTTCCAGGCAGTAATCAGTTTGTTATCCAGTCCCGGCCTTATCCTGGCCGATCGCGCGACAAGGAGGCGTTCCCTGGATTTCTCCGTTAGGGATTCAAGATCTTTTCCAGTAATGTCATATTTTTCACAAATAATTTCTTTATCCGCAGCAACAGCAATGATGTTACGGGAATCCTCCCAATTCCCTTTTTCCGTAATGCCCCAGAGTTCTTTCATGATTTGAGCATTGTCCTGAAGTAACTGGCTGATTTCATTGTCGGTCCATGTATAGAACTTTCCTTCGATCCCTTCCGAATCGGCATCCAATGCAGAATAAAAACCGCCTTCGTTGCCGGTCATTTCCCTCAGGATGAAGCTTGCAGTCTGGTACACAACTTTTCGGATGGCGGGATCAGGATTGAGCCGATAGGCTTCGGCATACAGGCCAAGCAGTTGGGCATTGTCGTAAAGCATTTTTTCAAAATGAGGGACAAACCACTTCCCATCCACTGAATAGCGGGAGAATCCCCCGCCTACCTGGTCGAAAATACCGCCTTCCGACATTTTCTTCAAGGTAAGGCCCACATGATCGACGACCGTTTTATTTTTCACCAGGAATCCGTAATGTAACAGGAAAGACCAGAGAACAGGCATTGGAAATTTGGGTGCCCGCTGAAACCCGCCTTCCGCCGGATCAAAACCGGCAATCATTTTATCAATGGAAATGGCAAATTCTTCCAGCCTGAATTCTTCCTCTGTCTGGTGAAGACTATATTTCTCAATTTCACTTTCGCGGATAAATTCAGCAAATTTATCTGCAGATTCCCTTACCTCCTTTTTATTGCGTTTATAGGTCTCTGAAACATTAACCAGCAGTTGTTTCCATGCGTCAGGCCGGAAGTAGGTGCCGCCGTAGAAAGGCCTCAGGTCCGGGGTAAGAAATACGTTCAACGGCCATCCGCCGTGGACCCCCATGGCCTGGACGGCATCCATATAAACCTGGTCAATATCGGGCCTTTCTTCACGGTCCACTTTGATGCAAACGAACCTTGCGTTCATCAATCCGGCAATCTCCGGTGATTCAAAGGATTCCCGTTCCATTACATGGCACCAGTGGCACGATGAATACCCGATACTAACGATGACCGGTTTGTCTTCCGATGCCGCTTTTTCATGCGCCTCCCGTCCCCAGGGGTACCAGTCCACCGGGTTATAGGCGTGCTGCAGAAGATAGGGGCTGGATTCATTGGCGAGGCGGTTAGGCTTGCCCGGATTCTGGCTCATAGCTGATCGTTTAGCTGTTCGATTTCCGGCCCAACATTCACCTTGTCGCCGAATGATTTCAGTTTTTCGATCGTATTTTTGACGAATTCCTTGTATTCGGACGATCCGGGATTAAAGGGCCTGTGGCTGAGCGCTTTTAAGATTTTCGACCATGCCCTGACAAATTCCCGTGTTTCGTAATCGAAATATGCCGCGTTGAATTTTTCCCAGATGTATTGAACAGCCAGGGAATTCGGATGAACGAGATCATCGGAATAAAACCTGTAATCGCGAAGATCGTCTATCATGATCTCGTAAGCGGGGAAATAATTTATTCCGGAGAATTGCCTGGCGATTCGGTCGCAGGCGAGCCTGAGGATCGATTTGGAAACCTGGTTATCGTCAAAACCTTCGTTAAGATGCCTGACAGGGCTTACGGTAAGGATGAATTTTATTTCCGGGTTAATGCCGTTCAGGGCTGCATGAAGTTCACTGAATCCCGCCACGATATCATCGACCTGCATGAATTGCCGCTGAAAATTATCGGCTGGCAGTTTATGACAGTTTGCAACGATTTCGCCCGTTTTTTTATAGACATAAACTATGGATGTTCCCAAAGTGAGGATAATCCATTTATTCTTGCGGAGGAAATCGGAGCTTCTGTGAAACGCTTCTCTGCCTTTTTCTTTAAGGTCGGGCATATCTTTACCGGAAATCGCCGAATGGAATCCAAGGCACCGATAAATGCCCTGGTTAAAAACGATGTCTGTTTCAGGTAACTCAAAATTCTCCTTTGCCGCACTCAGCATCAACCTGAAGATGGAATGAGGGTTGTATAAGGTTCCAAATGGATTTACAAGGACATTGAACTTACAGGAGGAAAGCAGCGATCCGATATTTTCCGAAAAGCACGATCCCGTCAGCAGAACAGGATCTTTCAGGTTGATCTGATCAGCAGGAGGGTTGACCTTAATTTCCGAGCGAAGGAGCATATATAAAATTATGGAATCGCCAATAAACAAAAAAGCGTTTCATGCAACATGAAACGCTTCCTGGTTCAGGAACTGATTCCCTATTCGGCAACAACTCTGAATTTGACAATTTTTTTTACTTCCTTATGAAGGCTGAGGGTTACATTATATTCGCCGATCGCTTTAACCTCGGAATTAAAGGCGATCTTTTTCCTGTCAACTTCGAATCCTTTATCCCTGAGCGCGTCCGATATCTGCAAAGCTGTTACGGCCCCGAAAATTTTGCCGCTTTCGCCCACCTTAGCCCCGACTTCGAGTACCAGATCACCGATAGAATCTGCCAATGCGAGCGCGTCGTTTCGGAGTTTCTCGGCCTTATGTGCAGCCTGGCGGATCTCTTCGTCGGTTTTTTTCCTGTTTGAATTATTGGCAATGATGGCCATGCCCCTTGGGATAAGGTAATTCCTTCCGTAACCGGCTTTCACCTTCACCGTATCGTTTTTAAAACCCAGCCCTGCGATATCCTGGATGAGAATAACTTCCATGTGAGTAAAATTAAATGATTATTTCAGTGAATCGGTAACGTAGGGAAGGAGCGCCAGGTGGCGGGCCCTCTTGATTGCCTGCGTAACTTTCTTCTGATACTTGCTGCTTGTTCCTGTAATCCTGCGCGGAAGGATCTTGCCTTGTTCGTTCACGAATTTCAACAAAAAATTTGCATCCTTATAATCAATATATTTGATCCCGTTCTTCCTGAAGCGGCAATATTTCTTCTTGATCTCGCCACGGTTCAATGGTTCATTTTGCAGTGTCATGATACTACCTCCTCCTCTTTTTTAACGTCCGCTTTTTTATTGAAATCCCCTCGCTTACGCTTCTCGTTATAGGCCACGGCATGCTTGTCGAGGCTAACCGTCAGGTAACGCATTATTTTCTCATCGCGTCCGTACTCTACTTCTAGCGCTGATACCGTTTTCGGGTCTGCCGTAAATTCGATCAAGTGATAAAAACCCGTGGATTTGTGCTGGATGGGATAGGACAGTTTCCGCAAGCCCCAGCTTTCCTCATGGGTAATTTTTGCCTTATGGTCAATAAGCACTTTTTTGAATTTTTCGACAGCATCCTTCATCTGTTGGTCAGACAAAACGGGAGTTAAAATGAATACTGTCTCGTAATACAATAATTCCATTATTTTAATATCTGGATTTTGGAACGGCAAAAGTATCACACATATTATATAAATACAAGAAAATAGAGTATTTAAGCCGTTTTTATTCCTTTTTAACAGCCTGAGAAGGTATTATTTTTAAAGGCCTGGCAGGCTTATTTGATCAGGAATGGGTGTTCCCCCATTAAATAATCGTCGGTGTATATTTGAACGACATACCTTCCCAGCTCGAATTCACTTCCCTTTTCATATTCGAAGGTTAGTTTCTGCTGGGTATTGTCGAATAGGATCTGTTGCCCCAGGGTTGTGAATTCCTCCCTGCCGTCGAGCATTATTGTTCCCCCGCCCTCGGCCAGGTCGAACAGGGGGTTGTTGTTCGGATCAACGATCCTGATCATGATTTCCTTCCCTTCGATGGGGGCTATCGGGTTATCTCCGATATTAAATTCAACCCTGACTTTATTAATAAACCGTGCTTTAAATTCATTTTCCCTTATTTTCCCGTTACTGTTTACGGCCAGGACCTTGATATTCTCGGCCTTTAATCTCTGGGCGACCTCTACTTTGCTTTCCAGCTCCTTACGGTTCAATTGTTCCTGTGAAAGCGCCGCATTGAGCTCGTTGGCTGTCGTTTTCAGGTTCGTATTCTCCGTAACTAGCACGTCGTTCATCGTTTTAAGCTTGGCGATCTCTTCATCCTTCATGACCAGGAGTTCCCTGTATCCTTCCACCCTGTCGCGAAGGGATGTCATCTGTATTGCCGTGTATTCCCCCCTTGTCACAAGGTTCTTTTTTTCCTCTTCAAGCTCTTGTATGGCAACCTCAAGGTC
>DATDPY010000549.1:0-5410 GCA_035292565.1 Cyclobacteriaceae bacterium
AGAAATCCTGTGAAAATCCGGACTGATGGGGTCAATTTTAAAGACTTGTTCAGTTCCGTCGTGGCTGGCGATAAAATAAATCGACCTGTCATCGCTTCCCCAGCACAAGGCCGAAATATCCCTGTCAAAATCCCCGGTAAGAATTTTGTCATCCCCTGTTTCAACATCATATATCCTGATTTCACGCTGATCGGATTCGTACCCGGGTTTCGGCATGTTCAGCCAAGCGATTTTCCGGCCATCACGGGAAGAGGATGGTAAAAGATCATACCCCTCATAAGCGTCGGTGAGGTTCACGGTTTTGCCGGTTGACAAATCATAAAGGTAGATATCGGAATTTGTATTCATTGCATATTCCTTCCCCGTAAATTTTTTGCAAACATACAGGATCGAAGAGCCGTCGGGGTTCCAGGTTATATCTTCCGGTCCGCCGAAAGGCTGAGTCGGGCAATCGAATTTTTCATTCTCCATGATATCGCGGAATGAAGCCTGAATTTTCCCGTCGGCGTAACCGGCGATACAAACATGCTGATACCTGGAATCTTCCCATTTATCCCAGTGCCTGTACATGAGATCGTCGATGATCATGGCATCGGCTTTAGGCAATCCGGTCAGCAGGTCATTTTCCTTTTTAATTTCGACATCGATTGTAAATGCGATGTGTTTCATATCCGGGGAATAGCTGAAATTGTGGATGGGCATGTCGAAAAATGTGACCCTAACCGGCTGTTTGTCTGCGATATCCATTTCCCAGAGCTGCATAGTTCCGCTATGATCGGAAAGATAGCCTATTCTCTTTCCATCCGGCCTCCATCGGGCATTATGGGCTGAGTCTTCAATTTTGTCGAACAAGATTGTTTCACCGGTTGCGATCGACGTCATATAAAGAGACCTTTTTCCTTTATTGGAATCGAGTTGATACCAGGTGGCTCCATACAAAATCCATTTGCCGTCGGGAGAAACCTGAGGATCCGTGATTCTTCCGAGTTCCCAAAGTTTTTCGGGAGTCAGCAGTGCATTTTGAGCCTGGACTGTGTTTATCCCCGCCGAAATCAGGATCAGTATGGAAAAAAATAGTATGAATTTAAGCGTCATATATCCCATAATTAATCGCATAATAATTACCGGTATCCTTTATATTTGCACTTCTCTAAAATAAGAATAAAATGAGTGGAAAGAAAATTGACAGGAAAAAGCAATCTTTGTTATCGAGGTCATCAAAAAGAAATGCGACGATCAAGAAATTAACGCATAAGCCCGTCATAAAAAAAATCGACATTGAAGCTATTAAAAGCTCTTTCAAAACGGCGGGGAATAAACCAGTGGATGTAACGCCGGCAGAGGCGGTGGTTGAGAAAACCGAAGTCGCGCCCAAAGCAGAATCCACTCCGAAGAAAACACGTAAACCCAAAAAGGAGGATTAAGATCCCGGCGCATTAACCGGGCCCTGCCACCTGGGGCCCAGTTCAATTACCTCCATCATATTTCCAACCAGCTTATCTATTATTGAAAACCTGATCAAGGTGCGCGTCTTATGAAAGCCCTGAAACCCGGCTGCTCCCGGATTTATATATAAAAAATTTTCCAGGTTTTTATCAGGCATTACCCTGAGTATATGGGAATGGCCGCATACCAGGAGGTTGGGCCTGATTTCCCGGATCCTTTTTTTAACGGCCGGGGCGTAATGTGAAGGATAGCCGGCAATATGAATTAACCACACGCGAAGACCTTCGATTTCGAAAATGATTTCTTCATCGAGGATTGCCCTCAGTTCCATTCCGTCTATATTTCCGTACACTGCCCTCATGGGTTTGAATCGCATCAGCTTATCGAGTATTATGCGATCACCGATATCCCCGGCGTGCCAGATCTCATCACAGGTACTGAAATATTCGAATACCTTCTCATCGAGATATCCATGCGTGTCTGAAATTACGCCGATTTGCATTTTAAAATAATCATGCAGTCAATTGACTAAAAAAAGATTTTATAAGAAATTCGATCACCTGACAATGCAAAATAAGTGAATTAAAATTAATCCCGATGAATGCGGAAATCCTGGCACGGCTGCAATTTGCTTACACGATCATGTTCCATTACATCTTTCCCCCGTTTACCATCGGGATTGGCTTTCTGCTTGTGATTTACGAATCCCTGTACCTGATCACGAAGAATAAAATTTATGAGTCGATCACACGTTTCTGGATCAAGATCTTTGCGGCCTGTTTCTCGGTTGGCGTGGCATCAGGGATTGTCATGGAATTTGAGTTCGGCACCAATTGGTCTTCTTATTCCAGGTTTGTGGGTGATATTTTCGGGTCGCCCCTGGCCGCTGAAGGGATATTCGCCTTTTTTCTTGAATCGGGATTCCTGGCGATCCTGTTGTTCGGTTGGAACCGGGTGAAGCCAGGCGTGCACCTGTTCTCCACCGTCATGGTTGCCCTGGGTTCCATGATGTCGGCATTCTGGATTGTGGTAGCCAATTCGTGGCAGCAAACTCCCGTTGCGTATGAAATTGTCAGCCACGGGGAAAACTCCCGGGCCGTGATAACGGATTTCTGGGCTATGGTCTTCAATCCCTCAGCGATGGTGCGGTTCAATCATGTGATTGTCGGCGCGTTGCTGCAGGGGGTCTTTCTGGTGCTGAGTGTGGCGGCATATTATTATCTTAAAAAAAGGTTTACCGACTTTGCACAAAAAACCATTCCGGTTGCCATGGGCGTTGCCACGATCGCATCGCTGACCCAGTTATTCCTTGGCCATGCACACAGTAAAATTGTAGCCGAATACCAACCTGCGAAGCTTGCCGCATTCGAAGGACTTTATCATACATCGAAAGGCGCGCCTTTATACATAGCCGGGATTACCGATCCCGGGAAGGAAACTACCTATGGCCTGAAAATAAACGGCATGCTCAGTTACCTCATTTATGGGGAACGAAATTCAAAAGTCAGGGGGCTGAATGAATTCTCAAAGGAAGACTGGCCGCCGGTTGCTGCCGTTTTCCAGACCTATCATTTTATGGTAATGCTCGGGATGTGGTTTATTTTCATTACCCTAACCTGTTCCCTGCTCCTGTTCCTGAAAAAATTCTATGATAAAAAATGGTTGCTGAGATTTTGGGTATGGATGGTACCATTGCCGGTGATCGCCAACCAGCTGGGATGGGTGTCGGCGGAAGTTGGACGCCAGCCCTGGCTGGTATACGGATTGCTGAGAACCCGCGACGGAATTTCAGTATCAGTCAGTGCACAGGAAATCCTGGTTTCCGTTATCCTGTTTTTTATCATTTACACCCTGCTCTTCTTCGTATGGCTCTATGTACTCGACAAAGAAATCAAGCACGGTCCCGGCCAGGTCGGGGAAAAACCGGCCGTAGGATATCTGGCGGAAGCAGAGAAGCTCGGTTTTTTCACTAAAAAGAAAGAATGAAAATGGATTATAACGTAACCTGGTACCTGATCGTAGGCATCCTGCTTATGGGATATGCTATTCTCGACGGTTTTGATCTGGGAGTCGGCGCCCTGCATCTGATGGTAAAGAATGACCATGACAGGAGGATCCTCCTGAATTCCATTGGCCCCGTCTGGGATGGAAATGAAGCGTGGCTGGTTACAGCGGGCGGGGCATTATTTGCTGCTTTCCCGGAAGTGTATGCAACGGCATTTTCGGGATTTTACCTGCCGTTTATTTTACTGTTGTTTGCGCTGATCTTCCGGGCCGTATCGATCGAATTCAGGAGCAAGGAAAAATCAATCCGTTGGAGGACTTCGTGGGACATTGGGTTTTCGGGAGGATCTATTCTGGCTGCTATCCTTTTTGGAGTGGCCATCGGGAATGTTATCATCGGATTCAAGATCGGGGCCGATAAGGAATACCATGGACAGTTCATCGATCTGATTTCTCCCTACACGGTTCTTACCGGTGTATTCAACCTGGTCATGTTTACCATGCATGGGGCAATATTTCTTTACCTGAAAACCGAGGGGGAATTGCAGGAAAAAGTAAAAAACTGGATCCTAAAGATTTATCGGGTTTTTGTTCTGTTGTATTTAATGGTCACGGCCATTACCCTGTATATCCGCCCGGAAATGGTGGCCAATTTTTCATTCGGGAAAATAGTGCATTCCGGGCAGCCTCATGATATCATTGCGCAAAACCAGGTTATCATATCCGTCATTGCCTGGGCTGTCGTTCTGCTGAACCTGCTGGCTATTGCCAATATTCCAAGGACGCTTGCACGGAACAAACCCCTGCAGTTATTTGTATCATCGGCATGTTCCATCGCGGCCCTGATCATGCTGTTTGCCCTTGGCATCTTCCCCAATATGATGATATCCAATATTTCGCCTTTTTATAACCTGGATATTTACAACGCATCCTCCACGGAATACACCTTAAAGAACATGTTGATTGTGGCAGCGATTGGCTTCCCTTTTGTTGTCGCTTATACGGCTGCGATTTATTGGACATACCGGGGCAAAACCAGGATTGACGACACCAGTTACTAGGATATGATCAGGAAATATTCTTTTCGAGGGTCAGGGAATCGATCTTATTGTTGATCACATTTAAATGGGATTCATCCATATCAAGCCCGGCGGCTTTTACATTTTCTTCGACCTGACTGACATTTCTTGCGCCAACCAGGACGGATAATATTCCCGGCTGTTTCATGGTCCAATAGATGACCAGCTGGCTCAGCGTGGCGTTGTAACTTTCTGCAACAGGTCTCAGTTCATTCAGGAATTTGTTGATCCGGCTTAAATTGGGTTCCCTGTAATAAATAGTTGAAGGCCGGTTATCCCCGTAATTGAATGTATAGTCGTTTGAAATTTTTCCGGTTAGGATACCCCGCTGCAAGGGGCTGTAGGGCAGGATACCCTTGCTTTTTTCCAGGCAATAAGGAACTACATCTTTTTCAATATCTCTTTTAACCATGCTGTAGGGGACCTGGTTGGTCAGGATCTCAACATATTTTTCCGCTTCCATCATTTCTACCACGGAATAATTACAAACACCGGCACAGACCACCTTCCCCTGTTCAATAAGCCGTGCGACTGCTTCCATGGTATCGGCAATCGGGGTTGAAGTATCAGGCCAATGGATCTGATAAAGATCGATATAATCGGTACCCAGTCTCTTCAAGCTTTTCTCGCATTCCAGGATGATGCTTTCTTTCGCCGCGTATTTATGCATTGCCAGCTTACGCCCTGATTCATCTTCCGTGTCGAAATGAAATACCCCTTTATCCGTATCCCACCGTAACCCGTATTTCGTCAGGACCTGGAATTTATCGCGGCGGCCTTTGATAACCCTGCCTACCAATTCCTCACTTTTCCCGAATCCATAAGCCGGAGCCGTATCGATCGTGGTCATGCCGAGATCGAACGATCTCTCCATTGCCTTT
>DATDPY010000550.1:0-8202 GCA_035292565.1 Cyclobacteriaceae bacterium
TACGCTTCCCCTGGGTTATGACTATGGAGGCCCGCTTTTTTTTGCACACTACTCATTTCTGGGAATTGATCCCAGGCAATTGTCGGATACATATGCAGATTACTGGATCCAGAATGTTAACCATAGCCTGATCAACCGGGAATATTGCGCAGATAATCCCCGGAATTACATCGGGTATGGTCCCCAATGCTGGGGCCTTACAGCCAGCGACAACCAGAACGGGTATTCTGCTCATTCCCCGACCAATGACCTGGGTGTAATCACACCCACGGCAGCCCTTTCATCCCTACCCTACACCCCGAATTACTCCATGGATGCCATCCGGTTTTTCTATTATACGCTTGGCGACCGTCTTTGGGGAACCTATGGTTTTAACGACGCATTCAATATCACGGAAGGCTGGACAGCAGATTCCTATCTTGCCATCGACCAGGGACCGATCATAGTCATGATAGAAAACTACCGTACCGGGTTGATATGGGACCTTTTCATGTCGGCGCCCGAAGTAAAAGCAGGCTTCGACAAACTGGGATTTACTTATTGAACGCCTTCCGGTTGTTCTTTTTTAATAACTTATTTTATATTTGATGATTCAATAACGATTTTTTCATAACTAATAACTTAATAACCAAATACTCATTATGAAAGATAATAATACGAGGCGATTATCAAGGCGTTCATTCCTTGAAAAATCTGCAGTCGGATTGGCCGGAGTTACTATTTTCCCCCGGTTGATGGGATGTTCTCCGAAATCCACGGAATCCGCAAACGGTAATTTAAACCTTGGATTCATTGGAATGGGACAACAATCGATGTTCCTCCTGAGAGGATTCATGGGAATAGAAGGAGTCAGGGCAGTGGCCGGATCCGACGTATACGGGATCAAGCGCCAGCGGTTTGAAAAACGAGTCACCGATTTTTATTCGGAAAAGGGAATTAAGAGTGAAGTCAAAACCTATGAGAAATACCAGGACCTGCTTGCACGGGAAGATATCGATGCTGTTGTCATAGCTGTGCCGGATCATTGGCACGCCCTCATTGCCATCGATGCCCTCAAGGCCGGCAAGGATGTGTATCTTGAAAAACCGCTTACCTTGACCATTAAGGAAGGAATGATGCTCAGGAGCGCTGTCAGAAAATATAACAGGATCCTTGGAGTTGGAAGTCAGCAGCGGTCAGATCCGAATTTCCAAGCCGCAGTAAAATTGGTGCAGGAAGGAAAGATCGGGCAGCTTGAGAAAATAAATGCTTACGTCGGCGCACCGCCAAAACCTTATGACCTTCCCGAGGAACCCGTTCCTTCCGACCTGAACTGGGACCTCTGGCTGGGACCAAATCCCTATGTACATTACAATAAGGAACTCAATCCTCCCATTACCCTTGAGCCGGAACAGAATGAGCAATTCTGGGGAGGCTGGAGATGGTACAAGGAACTGGGAGGCGGCTTTACCACCGACTGGGGTGCCCATATGTTTGATATCGCTCAATGGGGACTTCAGATGGACAATAGCGGCCCGGTAGAAATTACCCCGGCCGGCTACCAGGATTTTAAATTCCTGACCTATAAATATCAAAACGGAGTCATCATGACCGAGGAACCCTTTAATGCAGAAATGACCAAGGGTGTTAAATTCTGGGGCAAGGATGGCTGGATTGAAATATCGAGGGAGTTTTTCAAGGCATCGAATTCCGAGCTTGTATCGAATGCCGAAAAGGAATCGGGGCCCTATGAAACGAAAATTCCGCACCAGCAGAATTTTATCGAGGCGGTAAAAAACAGAAAAGATCCGGTAGTTCCCGTGGAGATCGGGCACCGGAGCTGCACGGTGTGCACGCTTGGGAATATATCCTATGAGCTCGGCCGTCCTGTTAAATGGGATCCTGAAAAGGAATCATTTGGGGACGATGCTGAGTCAAATGCGCTTTTGCACAGAACCTATAGGGAAGGATATCAGCTTCCAATAGTTTAAAGGGTTAATAAATAATTTTATTGTATGCCCCTGGCGTCATAGATGGCAGGGGCATTTTTTTTTAATATTATTCATTAAATATTATTTATGGAAGAGGTCCGACGGTTTGAAACCATCTGACCGCTGGCCGGATAAAATCCCATTACTTCCTGTTTTCTGCACCAGGTTAGTCAAAATTCCGCATGATAAAGGGATTCATGAATATCTAATAAAGTTTCAATAACGGAAGCGGTGATTTCCATTTTTCTTCGGATAATATATCCAGTATTTTATCAGCGATTATTTCCGGCGAAACCCATTTTGAAAAATCTGCGGTAGGCATGGCAATCCGGTTCGCAGGCGAATCAATTACCGAAGGCACGATTAAGGTTGAAAAGATCCCCTTTGGATTTCCATCCTTATTCAACATATCCGATAATCCTGTTAACAGAGATTTCATCAGGGTATACGCAACCATTGAACTCCCCGTCGAAGGTTCAAGGCCAGGCTTTGCTCCGACCAAAAAGATCCTCCCTTCCTCAGTTTGCGTCTCCATTATTTGAAATATTTCCCTGGCGGAAAAATATGCCGTTTCAAAATTCAGCCTGTACATGTGGTCAAGCTCTTTCTTCCCCGTCGATTTTAAATCTCCCATGGCAAACCCGCCGGCCGTTAAAACGGCAACATCAATTTTTTTATGAAGGTCGAAAATCCGCTGAATGATCTCCCTGATGACCGACTCATCCCCAAGATCTGCCTGAAACATCTCGATCGACGCCGAATTTACGAACTTATTCGGGGTGCGCGATGAAACGATCCCGGTTACATGAAACCCGTTTTTAATAAGCTTAGCGGTTACAGCCTGCCCGAGATTCCCTGCGGCCCCAGTGACGATGGCGACTTTTTTCATCGGCAATAATTCAAAAATTAAAATAAAATAAGATCCGGATCAAGAATATCGCTCCGGGACACTTTTCCCGCTACCCTTGTGCTTTTTATGTACCGGTTGTAATTGTACCTGCTGAAGTCGGCCGAAGCAGAATCCATGCTGTTGATCTTCACCCTGCCTGAAGCATGGATATAACGCATCTGTCCGATCCACATGCCTACATGGGTGATGTCCGGTTCTGTGTCGCACGGTTCTCTGCGGCCGAAGAATAACAGGTCACCCGGCTCGAGCAGGTCAAATTTCCGGGAATCATCAACGGTTTCTCCAACCGCAGCCTGCTGGTCTGCATCGCGGGGAAGGTCGAGTCCATTCATGGAATATATTGTTTTCGTAAATCCGCTGCAGTCCATTCCCTTAACGCAGGTTCCACCCCAGAGATAAGGAATTCCTAACATCGATCTTGCTGTTTCAACCAGTGACCCAGCCTCAGGTTTCTTCTCCCTGATAAAAACTCCGAATTTCATTGATGAGTTCTTTTCTGCAAAACCCATTCTCCCATCAGGAAGACGAACCTCAAAGAATCCGTCGGATTCCCCGGTCACGACCATGATATTTCCGGCTACAAGATCGGCAACCGGTTCTGAAGCATTCGAATTTTTATTAAATACACTTCCTGACAACCCTGTAAAAATGATCTTGTCTGCTTTTCGATAAGTCTCCAGGGCGTCTGCTGAAATGGGCGTAATTTCATCTTCCTCAACCCAACCGATGTATTTGTCGGGGCACTTGATCAGGAACCAGTTTCGGTCCTTCTTCAGGATCTTTACCGCGTAACCCATCAAAGCCTGGGAAACCAGTTCAGAAGAATGCCCGGGCGATTTCCGGAGGTTAGCGGCTGAAAGGTTTATCAGGGCAAAAGGCGAGGCCGATACCCTGGCAGAAGGCAGAAGTTCAATACTGTCGGTATATTTAATACCGGATGAGTCGAGTTTCTGAATTATCGCTTTTTTTGCGATTGCAAGGTCAGTTTCACCTTTTATGACCAACATTCCATCCATTATTTCAGCAGTAATATTAAAGTAACTGACCCTGCGGTCGTCTATAAAATTGCTCATAACCGTCTGAATTGTCTGACGGGCATTCTCAATCGTTTTTGGGTTTCCCGAACGAGGGTTACATGCCTGGGCAAGCAATAAAATATTAAAAAAACATAAAAAAACTGACATCAAAGAATTACCGGTAAACCTACAGCGATCTCTTATATCCATCTTTTGAATTAAATAAATATTTATGCAATGTACGATTTGCAGGCCTGTCAGCGAGCAATTTTTTAAATTTTCTGGCTTTAATATAGTTGTCTGCCGACATAATGTAAAATCCTGTCTAATTCAGCTGGAAAAAAACAACTCAAATTTATAAAATTCCCTACATGCTGAAATAATATTTATTCATCTAAAAGATCAGAAAACCGTTTAAAAAATAGCCGGGAAAATATAATTTAATATGTTGAACCGGAGACTAATCCGGTGAGCAAAAGCCGGCGGATCCTATTCGTTTCCCCATTATTCGAGGTATCCTGAAAGATTATGATGAACGATTTATCAAAGGCATTAATCAATAATAACACAGATATTATTGTGGCTTTTAACTTTGATTTGAAAATAATCGAATGGAACAGGAGCCTTGAAATGCATTACGGGATTATGCACGGTGACGCCATAGGGAAAAGCATATTTGAAGTATTTCCTGAGATTTCCGAAAAGGATGATATCCACCTTCTCAATCAGGTTCTGCAAGGCAACAATATATTTTTAAAAGAAAGGGCATATAAGCACAGGAACGGATTTCATGAAGCGCGATTTGTTCCTCTCAGGAATGCAGATCAGGTAGTAATGGGCGGACTGATCATTTTACACGATATTACCGAAATGAAGGAAGCGCTCACTCAGATCAGGAATAAAAACAGGGAGCTTTTCAAGACTAACGAGGAATTGAAGGGACAAATAAGAGAAAAGGAGCAGGCGGAGAGGGAATTAAAAAAAGCCCACGATGAGCTTGAACTTCGTGTTGAAAAGCGGACAGCCGAATTGAAGAAGGCCAAGAGGAAGGCGGAAAATGCCGAAAGAGCCAAATCGAAGTTTTTGGCCAATACGAGCCATGAGATACGGACACCGATGAACGCCATTATTGGTTTTTCAAGACTGCTCCAAAAAACGAAACTGGACCGGGTACAGAAAAGTTATCTGAATAACATCAATCTGGCATCGGATTCACTCATGGCCGTCATTGAGGACATCCTCGATTTAAGCAAGATAAATGCGGGGAAAATCGAATTTCAAAATTCCAATTTCGATTTGCGAAAACTGATCAAAGGAATTATCCAGGTAGTTAAATATCAAAAGGTAGATAAATCAAAACTGCGGATATCGTATTCATTGGATGAAGGGATACCTGACATTATCTACGGCGACGATGCCCGTTTACGTCAGATATTGCTGAACCTTCTGAATAATGCCGTGAAATTCACTGAGGATGGGCATGTTGATCTGGCTGTTGTATTAAAAAAAATGGATAAAAATTCGGCCTGCATTAATTTCTCCATCAGGGATACCGGGATCGGGATTTCAAAGGAAAAGATCAAAAGGATCTTTGAGAGGTTTGTGCAGGGAAATAATGACACCAACCGGATATACGGAGGCACGGGCCTGGGTCTAACGATCGTAAAACAGTTGGTTGAACTTCAGGGCGGAAAGATCAAAGTATTGAGTAAAGTCAATGAAGGATCAGAATTCTCATTCTGGCTCTGGTTCGGACGGCCGAAGGAAAGACCAACCTTCAAATCGGTTAACAAAACAAAAACGGAAATTAACCTGTCACGAAACAATGTCCTTGTCGTCGAAGATAATTACCTGAACCAGGTTGTAGTTAAAAACCTTCTGGAAGATCTGAAGGCGAAAGTGAATACTGTTGGGGATGGCAAAACAGCCATTAAGGCGCTCCAGGCAAAACGATATGACCTTATCCTGATGGACCTGCAGATGCCGGGCATGGATGGTTATCAGACTGCCAGGCACATCAGAAAAAAGATTAACGGGAAAATGAAGGATATACCGATTATTGCCATGACTGCCCATGCCATGAAAACTGAAAGATTCAAATGCCTGAAATCGGGCATGAACGATTATATAGCAAAACCCCTGACCCCGGCTTTGCTGAATAATCTTGTTATTAAGTATCTGCAGACATAAAATTAAATAATTCAATTATGCTGTTCGATCTGACAAAACTTGAGAAAAATACAGGCAATAATCACATGCTTGCCATCGAGGCCATCGAATACTTTATCGAATCCATTCCCGAGGGCCTTCAGCAGATAAAAAAAGCGATTAATTCACATCGATGGTCAAGGGCTGCCGATACAGCCCATCAAATGCTAACGACGGTTTCGATCGTAGGCATAACCGAAATGCGAAAGCCGCTCGAGGATATAGAGAAACTGGCTTTAAAAGAACACAGCAATGGGAAAATAGATCACTTATTGGATCAGATCGGTAAACTATATGCGGAATCTTATGTTGAAATGCAGTTGAAACAGAAGGAGCTGCAGGATAAGATATAAGATTATCCGCATTCTGGCCTGAAAAATTAATGTATAAAATAAAAAATTAACCAATGGAAAATGTTCAATCTGCATTAAAAGCAGTTTCCGAAAATGAAAGAGAAGATCAAAAGCAAAATGCCGGAAAATCCGCCTACGATTATAAAAGTTCAATAAGAGAGATCCTCAAGGATGAGGCATACATTGCCCACCAGCTTGAAAAGATCCTTTATGCACTGGATGCTTTTAAAAACGGCGACGTATCCGTAAGACTGTCGAAAGAGGCGGATGATATTTTCGCCGACATAGCCGAAGCATATAATTCGATGGTTGAAATGATCAGCGGTGTGGGAAGGGAAGTTTCCAGGATTTCTACGGAAGCCGGCAAGGACGGGATTTTATCAACCCGGGCGTCCTCAAAAAACGCAACCGGGTTCTGGCAGGATATCGTTACCAATATCAATGGCCTTGTAGAATCGATCGATGTGCCGGTGAACGAGGTGGGCAAGGTGCTTAAAAATATTTCCAATGGAAATCTTAATAAAAAATTCGATATACCGGTAAGCGGAGATTTCAGGATCATGGCGGAGACTATTAACCAGACCATCGATAATCTTAATGTTTTCGCCGGTGAGGTGACCCGGGTTGCATTGGATGTGGGCACGGAAGGCAAGCTGGGAGGTCAGGCAAAAGTACCCAACAGCGCCGGTGTGTGGAAAGATCTCACTGAAAATGTAAATCAGATGGCGAATAACCTCACCGCGCAGGTTAGAGATATTGCCAAGGTATCCACCGCAATTGCCAAGGGCGATCTTACACAAAAGGTGAGCGTAAATGTAAAAGGCGAGATGCTGTCTCTGAAGGAAAATATCAATCAGATGGTTGACAGCCTGAATACATTTGCTGACGAAGTAACCCGGGTGGCAAAGGAGGTGGGTACCGATGGCAAACTTGGAGGACAGGCCAGGGTACCCAGGGTTGAGGGGACCTGGAAGGAATTAACCGATAATGTAAACACCATGGCCGCCAATCTAACCGACCAGGTCAGGGACATTGCCAAAGTATCCGTGGCTGTTGCAAAGGGAGACCTTACTCAGAAAATTTCAGTCGATGTGAAAGGGGAAATCCGTGAATTAAAACATAACATCAACCAGATGGTCGACAGCCTCAACATTTTTGCCAGCGAAGTGAGCCGGGTGGCCAGGGAGGTTGGAACCGAAGGTCGGCTTGGAGGCCAGGCCCATGTTCCGGCCATGGAGGGTACATGGAAGGAACTTACCATTAACGTTAATACAATGGCCAGCAATCTTACGGACCAGGTTCGGGATATCGCCAAAGTATCGACCGCTGTTGCGAAAGGGGATCTGACGCAGAAAATTACTGTCGATGTAAAAGGAGAGATCCGTGAACTGAAACATAATATAAACCAGATGGTCGACAGTCTGAATATTTTTGCCAGCGAAGTAAGCCGCGTGGCGAGAGAGGTAGGAACGGAAGGTAATCTTGGTGGACAGGCCCGTGTTCCCAATGTGGAAGGGATCTGGAAAGAATTGACCCATAACGTAAATACGATGGCCAGCAACCTTACCGACCAGGTAAGGGATATAGCACTTGTGGCTACAGGGGTGGCGAAGGGCGACCTGAGCCGCAAAATTACCGTTACGGCGAAAGGTGAAATTCTGACCCTTAAAGAAAACCTGAATCAGATGGTCGACAGGCTCAACGTATTTGCAAGCGAGGTTACCCGTGTGGCGAGGGAAGTAGGG